>CAMCQX010000054.1 GCA_945876985.1 Chitinophaga pinensis | reverse complement strand
GAATTAAGTCCGGAACAAGTTTTAGAAGCTGCTACTGCTATTTTAAATAGAACCCACGATACTGCATTCAAACATAAATTAGCAGATGTAGTAGCTCGTAAAACTTTACCTGGAAAACGTGGTGGATTTACCCAAAAAGCTACCGTTGGTGGACAAACAATTTTTGTTAGAACTGGAGAATATGAAGATGGTACTTTGGGTGAAATATTTGTAGATTTACACAAAGAAGGAGCCACATTGCGCAGCTTAATGAACTGTTTTTCTATTGCGGTATCTATGGGATTGCAGTATGGTGTTCCATTAGAAGAATATGTAGATAAATTTACTTTTACTCGATTTGAGCCAGCAGGAATGGTTGCTGGTCACGACAATATAAAAAATGCAACGTCTATTATAGATTATATTTTCAGAATGATAGGATTTGAATACATGGGTCGTGAAGATTTTGTTCAAATTCCTGCTACTGAAAGCCAACGTAGTCAGCTAGCCATTAACCAGCATAAGCATGCTTTGCAAAGTGCAATGAATGTAAAATCTGAAGGTGCTGTTTTGGTAAATAATATTGCTGTTCCTGTTGCGCCAATTGGATTTTATAAAACTGAAACCATTGCCATTGCTCCTCAAATAATTTCAACAACAAAAAGTATTACAGCAGAAGCGCAATTAGACCAAGTAAGTGAAATGAATAAGCGCATGGGCGATAGTCCGGCTTGTTCTACCTGCGGACATATAACCATTAGAAGTGGTTCGTGTTACAAATGCTTAAATTGCGGTACGCAAACTGGTTGTAGCTAAAATAAATATGACACAATTAACTTGCCCAATATTTAGACAATTACAATGATAAAAAAATCCTTGTTTGAAAAAGCCGGGATTTTTTATTTAGGTAAACTAAACTATAGTACTATATTTGATTTGATTATTAATTTAAATATGACTAAAAAATCCCTTTTAATAAGTTTTGTTTTGTGCTGTATTAATTTTGTGAATGCACAAAATAGTTATATAACACAAACAACCGATAGCTTACAAAAACTACTTAAAGTTGCGGTTTCAAAAAGTGAATATTCATTAGCAGCAGATGTAAAAAGCGAACTTACATCTAGACAAAATGAAGAAATTAAAATTAAGGAACTAGAAGCAACTTTAGTTCAAAAAGTAAAGGAAGAAGATTTTGCCAATGCAGCAATTATAGATGCACAATTAAAAAAATTAAAAGCTGATTTTAGCAAAAAAACCGAATTGAGGGAATCAATTAAATTAGCATTAATCAAACAAAATTATTCAGATGCTGCTTTACTTAAAAAAGAATTACAACTATATTATTCAACTAATTTAAATAACAAACCTTATAGTCCTGAAACAACAAGTGAAGCCCCACAAAAACAAGCTCCTCAAAAGAAAACTATAAATCAAAATCCATTAGAAAATTATCTATTATTATCTAAACCAGCGCAAAAGAATAATACTAATTTACATCCAGCAAATAAACCAATTACAAGTTTAGTTGTAGTTCCATTTGAAGCATTTTATTATAATTATGTTTATTCTGATTTGTTTTTAGGGTTTAAATACTTTAAAGACAACATAGTATATACTGGAGCTTATGGATCCAATGCATTTGCTGATTTTATTTTACGTTCAAATATGGGAGTAAGGTTTAACAACGGAATTTATATTGAAGGAGGAGTGTTAGGTTATACTATTAATGAAAAATTTGATAAATCAGGGGATTTTTGTTATGCTTTTGATTGGGAGTTTGGTTATGCTGAAAAAATAAATGGGATTGGTTTACTTTTGGGTTTGCATGTGGTTCAGTTGAATTCAGCTCAATTTAGTATAGGAATAGGATTTTAAAAAATTAATTAAAATATGAAAAAAATATTTATAACATTATCATTGTTTATTTCGCTTACATTATTATTTGCAGGATGCTGCAAAGATCCATTAGATGCCGATACTGTTGCTGCTGCAGAAGCAGGCACTTTAGATGTTGGCTCTGGCTCATGCCCCGTTGGTGTATGGTATAGTCCAGCTTGTGGCGACCCAAAAGGTGTAATCTGGACTTTTGCAAGTAATAAAAAAGGGTCATTTTCTAATAAAGACTGTAATGGAATATGTGGCCCAATGGTTTTTAAATTTACTTATTCAATGAGTGGAAAATCATGTTCAATTACTTATGATGCAGTTCAAGATTTTGTATATTGCACAGGTTATTCACCTGCTAGACCGCCTAAGCCAAACAACGCTACTATTACTTTAGAATGTGTATCGGCTGGGTTAAAAGTAACTAGTAGTAATGGAACAATAGTTTTTACAAAATAAAACGCAATCTATATTTATCTTGAGTACCATAACTAGTGAACGAGCAAAACCATAATAGCTAGTGCTAGGTTTTGACTTATACAAACTAATAAAAGAAAAAAAGTACAACAAAAACTATAATTGTTTTGTTCTTAAAAAAACGTTAACTTGATGCATCGGATTGTGCTTTAAACTTTAGTTCTGGGTTCACTAGCTGGTGGAATTTTGATATAATCAGACAACTCTTTTATAACAATACTATAAAAAAATCCTTTTAGCAGTGCTAAAAGGATTTTTTTGTTTTATGAATTATTAAACTAGATTGCAAAAATATGAATACAATAAGTCAAAAATTATTGACAATTTTCGCAATTTTATTTGTGGTTTTGTTTACAATAACTTGTAAAAAAGAAGAGAAAAAAAGTGTAGAAACAACAACTATTGTGAGCTATGTTTTAAGCGTGAATGAATTATTGCCAATGCAACTGGTAACAGTTCAAGCAAGCGAAAATGTATCACAAGAAAAACTAACAGGTTTAATAAATAATCAACCAATTGAATTAAATAAATCAAGCGAAAAAGAATGGAGTTTTATTTGTCCTGTATTAACATCTGGCACATATACTTTATCGGTAAATAGTTTATTTACTTTAAATTTTACAGTAAAAACCTATGTTCCAATTCAAAATCCTGAAACAACTATTTCATTACTTAAAACCGAGGTAAGTCAATTGCAAGCTAATATTGGCAACTCTGCATTAACCAATAAGCAAGATTTGGCCAATAATCTTAGTTATTTAAAAAATGGTTTAGATGAAATAACAGCAAAACTAACCAATGAAGAAAAAATACAATTAGCTTATTTTATAAATGCAAATGGTTTAGACAATGCAAATTTTTCGGAAGGTTTAGCAACCAATTTACCTGATAGTTTTCTAGGTAAAGGTTCGATATTCGACCCTAATGATGCAACAGATATGTTTATTTTAAAATTTACTTCAGCACGTATTAATGGGATTATATCAGTATCGACAGCCGTTGCATTTTTTTTAGCACCTGAACCCACTTTTATAAGTAAAGGTCTCGGAATATTGGCATCAATTTCAGCCATTGCAAATATTGCAGTTTTACACAAATTAATAGATGAAGACTTAAGTAAATTACTTAGTAAAGCTGTTGATTTGGATGCTATTCAGAAAAAAGCTGTAGAGTTTAATTTTACTAATGGACAAAAACTAAATATTGGTTTTAAAGCGACCTTCAATAATTTTATAGAAACTGATAAAACTGCTGGTCGTTTCCCTTTATTATTTAACGGAATTACAGAAGTAAATAACAAGATTGAAAGTTTCTACACCGCCTATTTAAAAATAAAATCTTGGGTGTTGGGAACACAACCAACAACTACTAAAAAACTTTTAGTAGTTTCTAATATTGTTAAGCAAAAAACATTTTATTTAAACCCTAAATATTTATCAGTAAAAAGTGTTTCAAACTCAAATATAAAAGTTGAATTATCTGCAATTGGAACAGATGTATTTTTAAAAGCTACTAGTTCAACTATTAAAGTAAAAACTAACTTTACAGTTACTATAAAATACAATCAAGCAAATGTAAACAATAGCATTGAAAAAACTTATAACGCAACTTTGGAACCTGGTTTTGATTTAATAGGAACTTGGAATTGCATTGAAGGAAAGATAGATGGTAAAACAATTTTTGATTGGATTGAAGAAGAACAAATAGAATATTGTAATAAAACTTCTCCACCTACAGAAATTAAAGTAACTCATTCGGAAAAACATACTTATATAAAATGGAGTTTTATAAATGAAACTAAACTAAATGAGCAAATTAAATATTCACAAATTAGACAAACTATTGATGAGAATTGCAATATTTTAACACCAGCTACTTTAGTTAAAGAAGAATCTAACGAAGCTACTTACCTTTTTGATGGCTCTAGTTTAAAATATAAAGTAGATGGGTTTGATCATTTTTGGAACTTTGAAAAAACAGCTACTGATCAGTTTAAAATAAGTGCAGATAATGTGTACTTAGTTTTTAAAAAACAGCAATAAAAAAAAAATTAACTTGCCCAATATTTAGACAATTACAATGATAAAAAAATCCTTGCTTGAAAAAAGCAGGGATTTTTTTTAAGGATGTGAAAATGCTATTTTACTTTTAAAACCAATAAAATTAATATTTTGATTGCCATTACTTAATACTGCATTTCCAGTAAGGTTAAAGCTATAAGTAGCTTGGTTTTTATCGTTAAGAACATAAGGATTAAGAGGTAACAATTTGAAAAAACTAGTGCTATTTTGTTTAGCATTTTTTGAGCTATAAATCATCCCATTTTTATCGGTATATTCCATTATGATGGTAGAAAATTGATTTACATTTTGTATTGGAACAATATTAAAGATATAATTAGCATAACATAAATTTTTATTGTTGTAATTAATGTTTTGATTTACTTCAATTTGTTTGCCTGAAAAAAGGGTGATTAATGCTTTTACCAAATAAACGCCTGCATTGGTGTAGGTATGTGAAACCCCCATTCCACTTAACGAATCACCATCACCAAAATACCAATTAACCTTTTTAATATTAATAGAATCACTCAATGAAAAGTTTAATACTTTTCCAAAGCTATCGCTGTAATTAATAATTTCAGGATAGTTTAATATTGGGGTATCAACACTAAAATCCAATTTTTTAGCAATGCTCGATGAACAACCTCCAGAAAAACTACTTGTATAAGTAATAATATTATTATAGTTATTGGGAAATATTTTAGTTGGATTGGCTGTAGTTGCCGTAGTTCCATCACCAAAATCCCATAAATGTGTAATGACTCCAGAACCAGAAGCATTAGAAGTAAAAGAACCTTCATAAGAATTTGAATTAAGAAGGTAATAATCATAATTGGTTAAATTAAAAACAGAATCAAAAACATAGGGTTTGTTTAAGCCAAATGCATAATTCCTAATAATAATTTTAAAGGATTCTTTACAGTTGACACATGGCTTTTTAAACTCACTGATGTATTCCATAATAGTATCTGTTGAATTTAAATTATAATCTGTTTGAAGGTAAAAACTATCAACACCAGCCTCCAATAATAATTTTTGATTATCCATTAATCCCTCTATATAAAATAATGGATTGCTGATGTTTGCAACGGGATCTGTGTTTTTTTTACAAGAAAAAAAAGCAAGTAATAAAAATAATATAAGTACGTTATTTTTCATGTTTTAAAATTTATAGGCAGCCCCCAACCGGAAGCCAATATTATTATTATCATTTACAGAAACCTTTGTTAAGCCATAATAAAAACTACTATTCATATGCCAGTTATTAAGTAAATAATATTGGTGTGATATGGCAATTTGCATATCAATTTCATTTATATGATTTCTGTATCCATTTAAATAATTGGTTTTTTCTTTATTCATTTCAATGGTTTGGATGGTTTTTAAAGTTTCGTAAGATTGTAAAACATATAAGAATGAAACCCCCAATTGTATGCTATGTTTAGCTGATAAAAAATAACCAATTGTTATTGGAACTTCCAAATAGTCAAGATGGGTTGTTTGTAAGTTTTTTGTTATTTCGTTTAATCCAAAACCATAATTTTTTTCATTTATTATTCTTTCTTTTTGATTTTGGTTTACCCCAGTAAAATAGACACCCCCACTTAAAAAAGTTTTTGAACTTAAAAAATATTGGTATTTAATTCCAGCATAATAGCTAAAATTTTGATAGGCTAAATTAGCAGGATTATAGTATGTTAATCCTGCTTCCAACCAAATTTTTTGTTGGGCCAATTGCTTGTATTTTTTTATTAATTGATAATCATTTTGTTTTATACAAGTATCGCAAAGCGCTAATAACATGTTTAATTTTGACAAAGGTTTATTTTCTAATAAAAAATAATTTTCTTCTTGTTCTTTCAGTAAATTTATTTTTTCAAAAATAGAAATTGTATTTGGTTCATAAAAGTCAGCTTCACCTTTTTTTCGGGTATTATTTTTAATTTTATGATTAGCTAATTTATATTTTTTATACTTTTTCCTGTCTTCTTTTTTGGTTTCTTTTATATTATTTGAATCCATTTTTTCTTTGTCTAAATTTACAATTAATTGAGTTGCTTTATTAATCTTTGGGTGATTAATTGGATTGCTTTCAATATTTATATTTTCAGGTATTTTGTTAACTTTGGTATTAGTTGAATGAGTATAAATTTTTGATGTAATATTTTCTGAATTTTTAGCATTTATTTTCATCATATAATTATAGGAAATAACACTAAATAGCAACACAAAAAAGAACAATACAAATCGTTTTATATTTTTGCTATTCATACGGTTTTTATAAACCAATTCCTTTGCCATTATCCAATCATTTTCTTCAAATTGAATATTAACTTCCTTTTCTTTTTTTCTAAGAAAATCATCAAATAAATCATCCTCTTGTATCATAATATTAACATTTTTAACGATGACAAAACATTACCCAGTTTTTCTTTTAAAATACTTCTAGCGTTAGACAAATGCCATCTGGATGTTCCTTCGCTAATGTTTAAACTAACACTAATTTCTCGGTGGCTTAATCCTTCAAATACATATAAATTCATCACTTCTTTGCTCATATTTGGTAATTTACCAATTTGAGATATTACCTCTTCTGCACTTAATTTTTGCTCAGCTTTGTTAATATCAAACGGATGATCAATATTATTAAAGACTGTAAAGTCAGTAACCTGCTGACTTTCTTTATATTTCTTTGCCATTCTAAATTCATCAATAATAGAGTTAATTAATATTGTTTTTGCCCATTTACTAAATTCTAACTCTTCTTTATATTTAGTAATGTTTTTTAGGATTTTATAAAATCCTTTGTTCAATAAATCCAAAGCATCATCGCGACTAGCACTATACCTATAACAAATAGGCATAAGCATAGTAAAGCAAAGTTTATACAGCGCATATTCTGCCCTGGTATCTTGCTTTTTACATTTTGCTATGATCTCTTGGAGGTCCTTCATTTAAATTTAAACAAAACAAAAGACAGTAAGTTTTTAATCAAACCTACTGTCTTATTGTATTTAAAAAAAACTATTTAATCATTTTTTTAATAATTTTTCCTTGTGGGGTATCAATTTGAACAATATAAAAACCTGCCAATAAATCACTAATATCCAATTTTATATTATTTTGTCCAATAGCTGTTTTATATACTTTATTCAAACAAACTTTACCAGTCATGTCAATAATTACAAAGTTTATTTCTTGAGCTAAAAGACTATTTAAATCCAAATTTATTTCATCATTTGCTGGGATTGGATAAATAGTACTTAGTGTTACTACTTCTTGATTTTTTATGTTAGTACCTGAATTTATTAGAATGCTATCGCAATAAGTATGAGTACAAGAATCCGGTGAATTAGAAAAAATTGTTAAACAAACCAAATAAAACCCTGATTTGGTATATTTATGAATAGGATATTCTATAGTAGAAGTAGTGCTATCGCCAAAATCCCAATAATAACTTAAATTATTTCCAGTAGATTGATTGTTGAAATAAACAAAAATTTCTGCATTAGTGTCAATTTCAGCAGTATCTATAAAATATGCCACGCAAGGAGTATTGGCAACACCACTTACAATTGTTGAACATTTTGTGTTAAAACAAGTAGTATCAAACATATTTCTAACTGTTAGGCATACCAAAAAAGTATCAACTTTGTTATAAACTTTAATGGGGTTTTGTAAATTAGAAGTAGTGCCATCGCCAAAGTTCCAATAATAACTTAAATTATTTCCGGTAGATCTATTGTTGAAATAAACAGAAGTCCCAACAACGGTATCTCTAAAATCTGCCACACAAGGAGTATTGGCAACACCACTTACAATTGTTGAACATTTTGTGTTAAAACAACTAGAATCAAACATATTTCTAACTGTTAAGCATACCAAAAAAGTATCCGTTTTGTTATAAACTTTAATGGGGTTTTGTAAAGTAGAGGTAGTGCCATCGCCAAAGTTCCAGTAATAACTTAAATTATTTCCGGTAGATCTATTGTTGAAA
>CAMCQX010000053.1 GCA_945876985.1 Chitinophaga pinensis | reverse complement strand
CAATGGCAACATTTTCATTCATTGGGTTTCCTATCACCAACTTCTCCATTTTTTCTATCAACCCTTTTAAAAATTCTTCAGCAATATTTTGATGAACAATGAATCGTTTAGCCGACACACAACTTTGTCCATTATTTTGAAAACGAGCCTGCATAGCACCCGTTAAAGTTTGCTGCAAATCGGCATCAGCTAGCACAATAAAAGGATCGCTGCCTCCTAATTCTAATACCGATTTTTTAATGTTTTTACCCGATAAACTTGCAACTGCTGAACCAGCTTTTTCGCTTCCAGTAAGCGTAGTTGCTGCAATTCTTGAATCGTTAATTAAGTTTTCAATTTGTTTTTCGCTGGCAAAAATGGTTTGTATTACGCCATTTTCAAAACCACATTGGTTCAATAAATCTTGCAAAGCCAAACTGCTTTGAGGCACATTTGGCGCAGGTTTTATAAACACACAATTGCCACTCATAATGATTGGAATGGCGCTGCGCAACACTTGCCAATAAGGAAAATTCCAAGGAAAAATTCCCAAAACCACACCCAAAGGTTCGTACTTAATTTCTACAGTTGCACCAGTTTCCGACTGACTTAATTTGCTTTGCAAAATATCGGCACTTCGGGTAGAATAATATTCACAAAGGCGAACACTTTTCAAAACTTCGGCTTTGGCTTCTGATTTCAATTTACCCATTTCTAAGCAAGCTATTTCTGCTAATTCATCGGCATTTTCCTTTAATAAATACGAAAGTTTTAACACGCATTTTGCGCGTTCAGCAAAAGTTGTATTTCGCCAAATTTTAAATGATTCTGAGGCTTGTTGTAGGTTATTTTCAAGCATTGAATCATTAATAAAATCAAAGCTTAAAAGGTGTGCCTCACTGAATGGATTAATGGATTTAAAATCTTTCAAATTTGTAATAATTATAACTTCGCAATGGCCGCTTTGGCTTGTTGCTGTATGTAGTTTTTGTAATCGTAATTTTTATATTCCAATACTTTATCGAAATAGGTTTTTGCTAATTTTTTAAAATTTAGTTTTTCGTAAATAAAGCCTAATTGTAAACAAGCGTTTGCAGCCATAAATTCGTTTTCTTTGTAATTAGCTTTAATGGTTAAATCAAAATATTCAATGGCTTTTGAAAGCTTATTACTTTCGTGGTAAATTCGTCCTAATCGATAACAGTATTCAGTTTTTTCGAGTTGGTTTTTAAAAGAAGCAAATGGTTTGGCCATCAGTATTTCTTCGGCTTGTGCATAATATCCACCATCAAAAAGCAAACGAGCTTTTAATAATGATTTTTCAGGAAAAAAACCAACTCCACCGCTTGAAGCAAGTTTATTCTTTTCACCACTTTTTGAAATGTTGGTAGCAATATTTCTATACAATAAATAATTGGAAGTATCGTTTTTAAGCCATGCACACCAGCTTAATTTTAAATAGGCATCCTTATTGTCGTTTTTGTCTTTATTGGTGGCTATAAACTTCCTAAAGTGGGTTACAGCATTTAAATCTAATCGTTGGAGCAACGCGGAACCATGCATCATTTCTAAAAAGGGAAACGAAACATATTCATGTCCTGTAGGTTTTTCGTTTAAAGCTACCAAACAAGCTTCGTTATTATCAGTTCCTTTGGCGGCAAATGAACGAATACATGCGCTCATTAAATTGGTTTTATAATCGTTGGTGTATTTGTCGGCAAGCGTCCAAGCTTCCTTTTTATTTTTCAAAAAATTAAGGTTGAATAATGTATAAAAATATTGCGCGTTTTTGCGCTCCATCAATATTTCCTTGTCATCCGCTTTTTCTACATATTCTTTCATTAGCTGCAAGCCTTCTTTCAAATCGGCTTTCATACCGGCAATGCTTACAATCCAATGATAAGAATCGGGAATGGTTCCTAAAATGGCTTTTATAACTCCTAAGTCTTTTTTGTTAGCAATAAAATTAGGAAATTTTTGGGTATTTTCTTCTAATAATTGATAGCAAGATCTAAAATCCCAAGCAGCACCAACATATTCCTCAAACATTCCTTTTAAAAATGCACTTTGCAAATGAATTTCAGACTGTGCATATAACTTATACGGATTGGAGTTATCAATTTTTTTTAGTGCTTCTATCCTACCCGATTTTGCTTTTTCAAAAGCAATAAAATCTTCCTGTTTTTGCAAACAAAGGATTCTGTAAAAATCAATGTAATTATCGAATAAATGAACGGCCATGTTCATTTTATTGCTTTGTTTTTCAGCATCAACAAAGGCTTTTCCTTTTTCTAAGCGCAAAGCCGCAATGTGTTTTTGAGCTTCTAATAAGTTTGGTGAAAGCACAAAAGTATAAGGGCTTGCAGCAATGTTATTGCAAAGCAAACTAAATAAAAGGGCAAATATGAAAACGAAATTTTTGATAATTTAAAAAAATTATTCAGTAATAAACAATGCTTTTAACTCAGTAGCTTCATCGGGTTTCATTTTTCCAGCTAACACCAAACGCAGTTGACGCCTGCGAAGCGCACCATCAAATCGTTTAATTTCTTCGGGAGTTTCGGGTGTTAAGGCTGGCACTTTTAAAGGAGAACCGTTCCTGTCTAAAGCCACAAAAGTATAATAAGCTTCGTTGCTTTTAAATCGGTCGCCATTTGGAATATTTTCAGCGTGAACAACGATATGAATTTCCATAGATGTATTAAACGAGCGAGAAACATAAGCTTCCAAAGTTACTACATCGCCCAAATGAATATTTTTACTGAAACTTACACTGTCAACAGAAGCGGTAACCACCACTTTTCCGCTGTGTTTTTGCGCTGCAATGGCTGCACAAATGTCCATCCAATGCAATAATTTTCCACCCATTAAATTATTTAAAGTATTGGTATCGTTAGGCAAAACCAATTCATTCATAATGGTGTAGCTATCTTTAGGTGTTTTTATTATATCCATTTTTATTTTTTTAAAATAAGGTTGCAAGGTAACAAAGCCATTGTTTATTAAAAATCAAATAATACAAAGCATTTGTTAATTACTTAAACGGGCAAATCTGTTCTTTGTTTTTTATAAATATAATTGGCCATAAAAATTAAAGCTAATAATATAATTAACCAATTTTGACGGGTGCAATATCGGTCTTCCAAACCTACTAAACCTCCTGTAATTACTGCATTGCTAACAAGCGTTAGCAAAACAAAAAACACAATAAATGGCTGTTTTTTAAAATAAAATATGGTAACAATGAATGAACCAATGAGTAAAAAAATATAAAAAAATGTAATGGTTTTAAAAGGAAAATTAAGCGTTTTGGCATTTTGTTTTGCCAAATCGTAAACTGGAATTTCGTTGGGGTAATATTTTACAACTGCCGGGTGCGGACCCCAACCATCGCGGGGATAAGCATGAATGGATGAGCCAATTTCATTTCGACCAAACAATAAAAATGTTTCTTTAAAAACCGCTTTTACATATAGCCACAAATACTTTGGAGTAATTAAAATATTTTTGATAATTGTTTTGTATTCCCCGTGTGGATTAGCCCAACCACCTGTTTTTTGAAAAGCACTTTCGGTGCTAAATAAAAAGTTTCCGCTGTAATTCAGTAGAGCTAAATTGTTTTTATAAGCGCAAATTTCAAAGTTTTGAGTGGCACATTCCTGGTCTAAGTATTTTTGTAATACGCCATTTTCAACCAATTTTCCCATTAAAAAAACTTGAGAAACACCACTAAATTCATTGGCACCTAACGCTTTTTTTTCGAGGGTAAATAAACCAATATTGATAAAAACTGCAGCTGTTAAAAAATAAACCATTGTTTTATTTAATGATTTTAAAAAAGGTAATTTTATTGCTTGCAGCAACAGAATAATGGCAAACGCCAAACAATGAAAAAGCATGAAAGCAAAATGTGTTTGTAGTATCAACAAATAAGCTAAAACTAATAAAATCCATTGCTTTCCAAATGGCTTTGAATGGGTAAAAAGCAAGTACAAAATTAGGATGGAAATGGGCGAAAACACATCGGGCATTAAATAACTAACATCCCATGCTAATGAAGTAAATGCACTCAATAAAAGTATAATTGGCAAATAAATTTTAGTGGCGTAGTTTGGTGCTAGCTTTTGAACAAAATGAAAACATACAAAATTAAAAATAATGGCTTGCACAATGATTGGAAACCAAAGTGAAACATGCAAGCTTGTAATTCCAATAAACCAACCGTAAACAAAGGAACGGTCTTCAGTAAAAGTAAATTCATTTCCGCAATTAATGTATAACTGCGAATCGGTAAAAAACAAGGCATAATGATTATATAAAGCTGGCCATATAGTGATAAAAACACCTAACAGCATTACAATATATTTTATGGGAAATACGCTTTTCATGAATGTTCAAATATAAGCAGGCAGATTAGTTTTAATTATGTTTTTTTTGTTTCGACAGGCTCAACGACCGCATAATGTCAACGGACATTGAGCTTGTCGAAATGTTGATTTGTTTTTAAAACCTATTTTGTTTGCATAAGCATTGTATATTTGCGCCACATCTACACAATTGCACCCGTAGTTTAATGGATAAAATGTTAGATTCCGGTTCTGATGATGGGGGTTCGAGTCCCTTCGGGTGCACAAAATTTTACTTTACCAAAATGAACCAAAAGCCTCGTGGAAGCGAGACTTTGTTGGTGTTGTTCCGCCTCTACGAGGCTTTTATGTTGCAGTTTGAGTTAGTTTTACAATAGTATCGCTTCTACGAAGCTTAATTATATAGTTTTTCCTTTTTCAAATAGTAACGCTAACTATATATTTAAACTACATCCAACCCAAAATTTCTACTCGCCACATGAGTACAAAAACACCGCAAATACTGAGTAAAGCAGCAAAAATGGATTGAAGTTTAATGGTTTCTTTTCCTAAGAAAAATGCGGTTAGAATTACTGAAATAGGCAAGAAAGAAAAAATGGTTTGAGCAATAGAAACATTCATCATGGAGGCCGCTAACATTGACATGCTTACTCCCAATACTGGCCCAAAAACAGTTCCGGTAATTATGGGTTTAAAAAACACCTTGTTAGTGGTAATGTCTTTAAGTTCTTTCCATACATTTACCTTAAAAAGTCCCATGGCATAAATAAAAACTACACCCACAAACATGCGAATCCAAGTAGCGTGAACAGGCGAAAGCGTTTGTCCGTTCGCGTCAAATAAAACCAATCCTTTTTTTGCAAATACCAACCCTATTCCTTGACAAATGGCGCCAAGCACGGCATAAATCACACCTTTAAGCAGATGTTTTTTGTCTAATTCTTCGTGGTTATGTGCATTGCTTTTTATAAACCAAGCGATGCCAATAGTGGAAATAAACATTCCTATAACGCCAATAAAATTAATGTTTTCGTTCAACATAAAAATGCCTCCAACCAATGCTGCGGCTGGCGCAAAAGTGTTAAACAAACTGGTGTGGCTGCTTCCTAAAATTTTGAAAGCTGTAAAAGCAAAATGATCGCCAATACTTAGCCCAATAATGCCCGAAATTCCTAACCAAATCCATTGCATAGCAACAGGTTTTGAAAACAATACAAGCGGATTTATTTGATAAATAATACAAGTTATAAAACTTAATAAAATAAGCGCATATAACAATCGAACCCTATTAACCGAAACTGGCGCATATAACTTGGCTGCTTTGGTAAACGAAAACGTTCCAATAGTCCAACAAACTAAAGTAATTAATGCAGCTATTATTCCTGTCGTTTGATTCATTTTTTTATATTGTTGAATGGTTATATTGTTGAATTGCTAAATGGTTTTTCTGTTTACGTCATTGCGAGGAACGAAGCAATCTCATTGTTTATTCAAAAGTTCAACTCAAATCTTGTATTTTCCTTCGCAACTTCCTTGGTTAATGGAAAATCTTTTTCTTCTTTCTTTTTCCTTAGATGAAAAAGAAACAAAAAATCAAGGCAAAAAAATGCTTCTGCGCTCAAGACCAATGCTGGCCCGCTTTTTTACCGACCCTACGCTCATCGTTAATGGAATAATTGAATTGTAATATGGTTTTCTCTATCAAAAGCTGTGGTTTCTATGTATCTATGTGGTTTTTTATTTAACAGGAAAATAGTTTTTTAATCCATGAGCAATGGTCTATCGTCCATAAACCATCAACTAATTCAACCTTCTCCCAATAATTTCTTTTACCCTTTGATACAACAAAAACGGACTAAAAGTTCGCCAAGGCATGTTATCAAATTCACCACCAAAATTGATATAATAATCAATATTGGCTTGCTTCATTTCGTGTAACACATGTTCTTGGAAATTTAGTGCTACTATCCATCCTTCGTCTTCCACGTCCTGAAACCATTCCTCGTAATAGCTGTCATCGCTGGTGTGAAAATTCAATACATTTTCACCAATCAATATAAATTTATCAATGCCTGCAGCGTTAAAAACTTCCATCACATCACGTTTTAAATACATAATATCGTTATGCAGCGCATCGTTCCATTCGCCTATTAATTCAGCTATTAAAAAGCCATTTTCATAATCGGCAAAAAGTATTTTTACATATAAAGTTGGGGTTCCAAATTCGTCCCATTGCGGGTGAATGAGGTAATTATAAATTTGGTTGGTAAAATCAAATTCACTGTATTCTTTTTCATAAAATGGGGAGTTTTCATCGTCCTCACTTTTATAAATATCTCGCCATAAATAATGTGGCTCAATGTGATCCATAGTTGTCTAATTATCGTTTAAAATCGGTTTTTAAAACCCTAAAGGTTGTTCGTCTATTCACCTGATGTTCCGCTTCGGTACAATCTATTCCATCGATACAATCGTTCAATAATTTACTTTCGCCATAACCTACAGAAACCACTCTGCCTTTGGCAATTCCTTTGGTGAGTAAATAATTCAAGCAGCTTTGCGCACGTTTTTTCGAGAGTTCTAAATTATAATCAGCAGGCGCGCGGCTATCGGTATGCGAACCAATTTCAATGGCAATAGTTGGATTGTATTTTAAAATATTAGCCAATGAATCTAATACCTCTTTTGACTCTGCGCGCAAATCGAATTTATCTAAATCGTATAAAATTCCCTGTAAAGTAAAATCAACTTCGGGCGCGGGAATGGCATCTAAATTAATGGTGAAATCTATTACAGAATCCTTTTGAAAACCAATGCTCGAAATATTTATTGGCGTACTAGCAAAATATCCACTTTTATTAGCAATTAACGATTGCAAAGCATTCAAAGGAATTTCACCGCTGAACTCTCCTTTTTCAGTTGTATTGACGCTAAATAAATTCTTACCTTCATTGCTTATTAAAGCCACCATAGCCTTATTAATTGGAGCATTTGTTTCACGTTCTAATACTTTTCCTTTTACCAAAAATACAAACGGTTTAATAGATATGCTATAAATGTCGTCATCGCCTAATCCATCCATTCTGTTGGAACTAAAAAACGCTATGGGCGCATTGGTTTTTTGAGCATTTGCAGGCAAATAAGAAATTCCAAAATCATCGCCACCACTGTTAATTGGTGATTGTAAGTTTTGAGGAACTTTAAAAGTATTAGCAGAATCTTGTGTTTTAAAAATATCTAATCCGCCCAAACCAATTTTTCCTTTGGTGGAATAAAAAAGTTCGTTGTTTTCACTGATAAACGGGAACATATCATCGTCAAAAGTATTCACCATATTTCCCAAGTTTTTGGGTGTTTGCCACACAGCTTTTACTTCATCAAATTGACTTACATAAATGTCTTTTTCGCCAAATCCACCGGCCATATCACTGCTAAAAAACAACTTTTTACCATCAGCACTTAAGCTCGGTTGTCCACAGCTAAAACTATCAGAATTAAATGGCAATAAACTAGGCTCACCCCACATGTTATTTTGCTTATAACTTACGTATATTTTGCAGTTAATGCCCTTGCCATCCACTCCATTACATTGTGTAAAATATAGGGTGTTTTGAGTTAAATCTAAACAAGCCGTTCCATCATTAAAAGCGCTATTAACTTTGCCTTGCACATTGTTTGGTTGGCCAAAACTTGAGGTGTAATTAGCTTCAAAAACATCACACATTTTTTGACCAGTCCATTCAAAGACCAAACTTCCTGTACTTTCTTTCCTGCTCGATGTCCAAAAAACTTTTCCGTTGCTATAAAAAGGAGCAAAATCGCTAAATTCTGTGTTCCATTCCTTTACATTATTAATGGTAAATTTTTGGGGGTTTGCTTTCCATTGCTGCGCAATATTGCATGATTGTAAGGCTAATTTTCCTTTTTTATCATCTGGCATTTCAAACAAATAATCACCAAATGTGCGGCTTGCTTCATCGTACTTTTCAAAATATTTTAGCAAATTGCCATAGCTATAAAGTATCACAGGATCCGGGTATTTAGCGTTAATTACTTCTTCATACCACTTAAAAGCT
>CAMCQX010000052.1 GCA_945876985.1 Chitinophaga pinensis | reverse complement strand
TCAAAATCGGGTAATATTGATTCAACTTGAGCATTAAAATTATTTTGGGTTTCTGCTGTTGAATCAGAAATGTTGCTTTTTCGTTCAAAAGGATCTGAATGATCATGGGCTATTTCAATGCCAGTTTCAATATTTTTACTTAAATCGTTATCCGCTTTTGATTTTATAATTTGCTTAATTTTAGTTACAAAAGTATCGTCTTCATAATAGTTTGTAGCTTGTGGTTGAGCTATTTCAGTGTTTTCATCCACCGAATTTTTTTTGTTAAGTTTAAGCCATTCAAAAAAGTTTAAATTAGCTGCTTCAATAGTTGCCTCCGCATTAGCTGTTTCAGTGATTAAATCTAATTTTTCAATGGTTTCATAATCTGTATTTACAGCAGTTTCATTAGCTATGTTTGAATTCTCTGACTCAATATCTAAAATATTTTCAAGTGAAATAGGATGGCTTTCAGTTATTTTATTTGAATCGATTAAAACACCTTCATTGTTTTCAATAATTTCTGCTTCCATTTCAGGATTGGAAATATTTGTACTATTTGGTAAAACCGATTGAGTAATAGTTTCTATATGCTGTTCATCGGCTAATAAACTGGTTTCATCAAAATCGGGTAGAAATGTTTCAGCTAAATGTACATCTATTTCAGCATTACTTTCTGTAACATTTTCTATAGTTTCTTCAATATTTAAAGTTTCAATGACAGGAATTTCATGGGCTATATTTTCTAAAACTGGCGCTGTATATTCAAAATTTTCTGCTACTAATTCAGAAATATTTTCTGGTAAATTTTCGGTTTCTAATGGAATTTCTGATGAAAGAATTTCATTATTTGAAAGAATATTTTGTGCTTCAATGAGTAATGCTTCTTGCTCTAATTTTTCTGAATCAATTTCCGTTGGAGAAACTTCTTCAGCTTTTATTTCATCTGCAACATGCATCATTGAATTTTCTTCTTCACTATCCTCATCTTCTTCTGATATATTATTTAGAAAATGATTTAAAACCTCTCTATTCGCAACGGAAAGTGCGGTTGTTTTAAGCTGTTTTTCGTATTCGTAATGATGGGTGTTTAAAAGTGCTTTGGCCAATAAAATTTGTGCAGTGCTAAAATATGGATAATCAGCCACGATTTTTTTTAACGTGTCAATATGTTCATTACCCAGTTTAGCTGGGTTAATAATCAAATCGGTAAATTCGGCTTTATTCACTAATTATACTTTCAATTTTTAACCGTAGCAAAATAGTATTTTTTTTAATAAAAAATATTGTTGCTGATTTTTATTAAAATTTACCAATTAATAAAAGCTGCGTTGAATATATCTTGAACCAACATATCAACCACTTTACCAGATAATTCGGCTTCACGAGCTTGGAAATTATCTGTGGCATTAAAATCAATATTGTTTGAAAATGTTTTGGTGAAATTTTTATCTGTTGCTTTTTTATTTTCAAAAACTATTTCCATAGTTATGGTTAACCTATTTAAAGCATTGGTTTGGTCACCTTGAATAGCAGCTGGTTTTAAATCGTAACTTAATATTTTTCCGGTAAATGATAGGTCTGCATCAGTTCTAACCAACTTTAAGGGCGTTTCATTAACAAACTTTTGCTTTAATTTTTCCGATATATTTTGACTCAATAATGGATTTACAATACTGGCCATATTGGATATATATGCTACCGATACTGTACTTGCATCAGCGGGAACACTTGCTCCTGTATGGCTGTATACTCCACATGCACTCAGCAATATATTTAAACATAAAACAGAAATTACTACTAATTTTTTCATGTTGCAAAGCTAAAAATCTTTATGGAAATTCATCATTCAATTATTATGATTCATATAAAATCAATAATTCAGAAATTCCCCAAAAAGATACAACCAACAAAGTTTGCTTATTTTTATCAGATACAACCTATGAATAAAAAGTTATTTTCGCCCCTTTGTTTCACAAATTACTATGATAAAATTAGCAAATAGATTAAACACCATTGTAGAGTCAAACACTTTACGAATGTCTAAGTTAAGTCGCGAGCTACAAGCGCAAGGTAAAGATGTAATTAATTTAAGTTTAGGTGAACCCGATTTTCAAACTCCCCAACATATAAAAGATGCTGCAAAAAAAGCCATAGATGACGGTTATACCTTTTACACCCCAGTAGTTGGATACTTAGATTTGCGTCAGGCAATCAGCGAAAAATTTAAAAATGAAAATAATTTGTTTTATCCAGTTGATCAAATTGTGGTTTCTACTGGTGCTAAACAAGCAATTATAAATGTACTGTTAAGTCTTTTAAATCCTGGCGATGAAGTAATAGTTCCAACTCCTTTTTGGGTAAGCTATTCCGAAATGGTAAAAATAAGTGAGGGTGTTCCCGTTTATGTTTACAGTAATGTAACGCAAGATTATAAAGCAACAGCTGCACAAATTGAAGCTGCCATTACTCCAAAAACTAAAGTATTTATTTTTTCTTCACCTTGTAATCCTACTGGTTCAGTTTTTAGTAAAGACGAGTTGTTTGCCATTGCAAAAATGTTTGAAAAATATCCCGATATTTATATAGTTTCTGATGAAATTTATGAACATATCAATTTTATTGGTAAGCATGAAAGTATTGGTCAATTTGATTTTATAAAAGACAGAGTGATTACTGTAAATGGCGTTAGTAAAGGCTTTGCAATGACAGGCTGGAGACTTGGTTATATTGGTGCTCCCAAAGAAATTGCGCTAGCTTGCGAAAAACTTCAAGGTCAATTTACCAGTGGCGCTAATTCCATTGCACAACGTGCAGCATTAGCAGCATTGCAAAGCGATTTAACTCCAACTTTTGAAATGAAAAAAGCATTTCAAAGAAGAAGAGATTTAGTGTTGGGATTAATGAAAGAAATAGATGGTTTTAAACTAAATATTCCTGAAGGTGCGTTTTATGTTTTTCCAGATGTGAGCAGTTATTTTGGTAAAAGTAATGGAACTATAACCATCAATAATTGCGAAGATTTATGCATGTATATTTTACATAATGCCAATGTAAGTATTGTTGGTGGCGACAGTTTTGGCGCACCCGATTGTGTTAGATTTAGTTATGCTACTAGTGACGATAAATTAGTAGAAGCAATTAGAAGAATAAAAGAAGTTTTACAAAATTTAAAATAATATCTTATTTTTATCCCAATGAATACTCAAAATAATTTAATTAATCAGTTTCAAAACATACCAGTTTTGGTCATTGGCGATGTAATGATTGATGCGTATCTGTTTGGAAATGTAGAAAGAATATCGCCAGAAGCACCAGTGCCAATTGTAGCCGTTAAGAAAAAAGAAAATAGGTTGGGTGGCGCTGCCAATGTAGCTTTAAACTTGGTGGCTTTAGGTGCTAAACCAATTCTTTGTTCTGTAATTGGCAACGATTTGGAAGGAAATGATTTACTTAATTTATTGCATGAAAATAATATTGATGCAAGTGGAATTGTTAAAAGTAACGATAGAATTACTACCACAAAAACCAGGGTTATCAGTCAAAATCATCAAATGATTAGAATTGATAATGAAGATGCTGCAAATTTAAATCATGCGCAAACTTCTTTGTTAATTGATAAAATAAAAGAGTTATTGCCGTTGGCAAAAATTGTAATTTTTGAAGATTATGATAAAGGTGTGATTACCGAAAAACTAATAGATGAAATAACGAAAGCTGCTAATGAATTAGGTATTCCCACAGTGGTTGATCCCAAAAAAAGAAATTTCAGTTTTTATAAAAATGTTACTTTATTTAAACCCAATTTAAAAGAATTACGTGAGGGTACTAAACACGATTTTTCTATACAAAAAAAAGAAGAATTTGAACAAATTTGTAAGAATTTAATTACAAAAATGAATATCAAATACTTGTTTGTAACGTTAAGCGAAAACGGTGTGGTGATTACCAATGGAACAGACTTTACTTACATTCCTGCCCATATTCGTAAAATTGCCGATGTAAGCGGAGCTGGCGATACTGTAATTAGCGTTGCTTCTTTATGTTTAGCATTAAATATTCCTATGAATCAAGTAGCCACCATTTCAAATTTAGCTGGCGGATTAGTTTGCGAGGAAGTGGGAGTTATTCCTATTAATCGCATCAAATTAGCAGAAGAACTAAACGAAATTGGAATCAGTTTATAGTTTTTTCAATTAACTAATAGCTCCCCATTTATTGGTTTTTCTGTATAACATTAAATATTGATTCAGTAAAACATGTTCGGGTTTGAGCAATTCATTGTCGTTTTCTAATATTTTTTGTGCTTCTTTTCTAACAGTTTCTAGTAATTCTCTGTCTTCGGTAATACTCGCAATTCTCAAGTCAAGCACACCACTTTGCATGGTTCCTTCCATATCGCCTGGGCCACGTAATTGTAAATCTACTTCACTAATTTTAAATCCATCGTTGGTTTCTACCATGGTTTTCATGCGCAGTTTTCCATCCTGACTAATTTTAAAATCTGTCATTAAAATACAATAACTTTGATCAGCACCACGGCCCACTCGTCCTCTTAATTGGTGTAATTGTGAAAGCCCAAATTTTTGAGCGCTCTCAATTACCATCACACTTGCATTGGCCACATTTACACCAACTTCTATTACCGTAGTTGCTACCATAATACTGGTTTCGCCTCTCACAAATCTAGCCATTTCAAAATCTTTTTCTGCAGGTTTCATTTTTCCATGAACCATACTTACTGCATATTTTGGTAAAGGAAATTCCCTGCAAATACTTTCATATCCTTCTGCCAAATTTTTATAATCAAGCTTTTCACTTTCTTCAATTAAAGGATATACAATATAAATTTGTCGGCCTTTAGTAATTTCATTTCTGATAAAACCATAAACTTCTAATCGGTTATTGTCATATTTATGAATGGTAGAAATTGGTTTTCTTCCGGCAGGTAATTCATCAATTAAACTGGTATCTAAATCGCCATACAAAGTCATGGCCAATGTACGCGGAATAGGCGTTGCGGTCATTACCAAAATATGTGGAGGTTGCTCATTTTTTGTCCAAAGTTTGGATCTTTGTTCTACGCCAAATTTATGCTGCTCATCAATAATGGCTATGCCTAATTTATTAAACTCAACGGTATCTTCAATCAAAGCATGTGTGCCAATTAATATTTGAATTTCACCATTTTTCAAATCTTCAAAAATGGGTTTCCTATTCTTTTTAGTAACCGAACCTGTTAGTAAAGCCACACGAATATTCATGCCACCCAATAAACTTTTTATAGTTGCGTAATGTTGATTTGCTAATATTTCAGTTGGCGCCATCATGGCAGCTTGGTAACCGTTATCTATTGCCATTAACATACTCATTAACGCAACAACCGTTTTACCGCTACCAACATCGCCTTGAATCAAACGATTCATTTGCTTGCCGCTGCCCATATCTACTCGTATTTCTTTCAATACTCGTTTTTGTGCATTGGTTAATTCAAAGGGTAAATTTTTATTGTAAAAGGTATTAAATACATTGCCAATTTTAGAAATTTTTATCCCATTATATACAGTATGTCGTTTGAGTTTATAACGCAAAATCCTTAACTGATTAAAAAATAATTCCTCAAACTTTAAGCGTTTGGTAGCTTCACTTAATTGAGGAAAATTGGTAGGAAAATGTATTTGAATCATTGCCTGCTTGCGAGGCATTAATTGATATTTTTTTATTAAGTAATCAGGTAAATTTTCACCAATATCAAAGCGAGAATCTGTTAACAAAGTATTGGCATACTTCATGATTGCACGAGCATCCAAACCTCTTTTTTTTGCTTTTTCACTGGCATTGTAAAGCGGCATCATTTTCATGTACAACTTTTCATTTACCTGCGCTGGATCTTCCAAACTTGGATGAACCATGCTAAATGTTCTGTTAAACTCCGATAGTTTACCAAAAACTACATAGGGTTTTCCTGCCAATATACTTTCTCTGATCCATTTTTGGCCTTGAAACCAAAGCAATTCCAAAGTTCCTGTTCCGTCATTTAAAGTAGCGGTAAGTCTAGCTCCGGCACCAGTTCCTATTGTTTTTAAATTACTAATTGTTCCCTTTAATTGAATGTATTGAATGGTATCATCTATCTGACTAATTTGATACATTTTACTTCTATCAATATGCCTGTAAGGGAAATAATATAATAAATCGTTAAGGGTAAAAATGGCAAATTCTTTTTGCAGCAATTCAGCTTTGGCTGGACCAACGCCTTTTAAATATTCAATTTTTGTATTTAGAAATGTACTGCCTTGCATTTTTGTATTGGCAATAATAATGAAATTAGCGGCAGATTTTATAGTTCTTTATTGATTCAAGTAAATTCATTTACTTTTATAAAATTTACTTAACATTGCGCAAGCATGCTAACCAAAACCAAAGCCATTGTTATAAAAACCATTGATTACAGTGAAAACAGTGTAATTTTAAAGTGTTTTACTGAACAATATGGCTTGCAATCTTATTTAATTAATGGAGTAAAAAACAAAAAAGGAGCTATTAAACCTTCGCATTTAATGCCTTTAAATTTATTAGAATTAGATGTTTACCATCAATTAAATAAGAACCTACAACGCATCAAAGAATTAAAATGCCAGCCTATTTTAAACAATATTCATTACGATTTATTAAAAAGTAGCATTGGCATTTTTATGGGTGAAGTATTAAATAAAACCATTCAAGCCGAAAACCAAGCTGATAAAAACTTGTTTGATTTTTTGTTTACCATTATTCAGTATTTAGATTTAACACAACAAAGTTTAGCCAATTTTCCGCTTTATTTTATGTTACAATTAAGTCAATATTTAGGATTTAATCCTAAGCTAAATTACAGTGAAACTAATAATAGTTTCGATTTGGAAGAAGGCATTTTTAAACCAAGTTTATTTGGTGATATAAAAGTAGTTGAATCTAATTTGTCAAAATATTGGTTTGAATTATGTATGGTAAATTTAGATTCATTTAGTCAAATAGAAATCAATAAAAATCAACGCCACGAATTACTTGAACATGCCATGTTGTATTTTAAAATTCATGTAGAAGGATTCAATGAATTGAAATCAAACAAAGTTTTACTAGAAGTTTTATCTTAATTATTGGTATCAAATTCCAATTCATAAAAAAGCCCATTGAATATTTAATTCAATGGGCTTTTCTAATTTATCGTAGTTTAATTTTAATCTCTTAAAATACTTCTCGCAATGACAAGTTTTTGAATTTCGCTTGTGCCTTCACCTATGGTACAAAGTTTTGAATCACGGTAGAATTTTTCTACTGGAAAATCTTTTGTGTAGCCATAACCACCAAATATTTGTAAAGCTTCAGTAGCAGCCCATACACATACTTCCGATGCGTAATATTTTGCCATGGCACTTTCTTTTGTCATTGGTAAATGACGCATTTTTAAATCGGCAGATTGAAAAGTTAATAATTCTGATGCTTCAATTTTTACCGCCATATCAGCTAATTTAAATGCAATGGCTTGGAATTGAGAAATTGGTTGACCAAATTGATGGCGTTCTTTGGAGTATTTTAAAGCAGCTTCGTAACTACCTTTTGCTATTCCAATTGAAAGTGATGCAATAGAAATTCTTCCGCCATCAAGAATTTTCATGGCTTGTTTAAATCCTTCACCAACATTTCCTAAAATATTATCTTTATGAATTCTGCAGTCCTCAAAAATCATTTCAGCAGTTTCGCTTGCGCGCATGCCTAATTTATTTTCTTTTTTTCCTCCTTTAAAACCTGGAGTGCCACGTTCTACTACAAAAGCAGTAATTCCATTGGAGTCAAGTAATTCGCCTGTTCTAACTAATACCACAGCCACATCGCCAGAAATACCATGAGTAATCCAATTTTTTGAACCATTAATTACCCAATAATCGCCATCTTGTTTAGCCACACATTGCATGCGCATGGCATCACTTCCTGTATTTGCTTCTGTTAAACCCCAAGCACCAATCCATTCGCCAGTTGCTAATTTGGGTAACCAATTTTTCTTTTGACTTTCGCTTCCAAATTGTAAAATATGACCAGTACATAAACTATTATGAGCAGCCATACTTAATCCAACTGAACTACAAACTTTAGTAATTTCAATAATTGCAGTAATGTATTCAAAATAACCTAAACCCGCTCCGCCATATTCTTCAGGAACCAACACACCTAATAAACCTAATTTTCCCATCTCTTTCATGGTTTCTACCGGAAAAATTTGGGCTTCATCCCATTCCATTACATAAGGGCGAATATGTTTTTCTGCAAAGTCACGTGCCATTTGCGCAACCATGATTTGATTTTCTGTAGGTTCAAAATTTAACATGCTAATTTTTGGTTTATAGTTTGGCAATATTAAATGATTTTATCAATTCAAAAACCTAATTTTTCTTTACTATTTTAACCAATTATTCAATAACTCCATAAATTTTAATTCTATCTAAAAT
>CAMCQX010000051.1 GCA_945876985.1 Chitinophaga pinensis | reverse complement strand
CAAACAACCGTAGAAAATTTTGCCTACGGAACAATTACCAGCACCAGTGCCGATTCCCTAACTAATCCTTTTTTTGGTGGAAATACATCTTTTGGCAGTCAAAGATGGAGAAGGCATAGTGGCAGTGGTAATCCCATTATTTATTCAGGTTCTTCTTTAGCATATTCAGGTTATACCTCAACAGGTATAGGAGGTTCCGCTCGTTTTACTTTTTTAACATCAAGTGCCGAAGATGCTCACAGAAATACATTAACCTATACTTCGGGAAGTGTTTATGTATCATTTTTACTTAAAATAACTGCAAGTGGTGGTACTACAGGTGATTATTTCTTCCATGTGATGGATACAGCTTTTTTAACATCATTTAGAGGAAGAATGTATATTAAAGATGGTTCTGTAGCTAACACTTTTAAAATAGGTTTAAACAAAGGCTCATCAGCAGCACCAGCTTATTCTTCAGCCAATTATCCGCTTGACTCAACTGTACTAGTAGTATTAAAATACAAATTCGATTTGACTACTACAGCAAATGATTCAATGGTTGCATATATTTTTACTTCAGGTGTTCCAAGCACAGAACCAAGTACTGCAACTTTAGTTGTGCCAGATTTTACAACTGCCGATTTGTTATTGTTTAATTCAGTTGCAATTAGACAAGGTATTATTGGAACTATGGCCGGTTCCATTGATGGAATTAGGGTTTCAAATACATGGAGTAATGGTGTATTGCCTGTTAAGTTTTTAGACTTAAACGCAAGTATTAATGATAAAAAAACCTTAATATCTTGGTCTACTTCAAGTGAAATTAATAACAATGGTTTTGAAATAGAGAGAAGCATTGATGGCCAAAATTTTGAAACAATTGGATTTGTGAAGGGTATAGGAAATTCAAATAAAATAAATAATTATTCATTTGAATATGCTAGTACAGAAAGCGCTTTTTATAGATTAAAACAAATTGATTTTAATGGTCAATTTGAATATTCAAATACCATAGCAACTAAAAACAATAAAATAGAAGTTGAAATTCTTCCAAATCCTTTTAAAGATGAAATAACAATTTCGAACAATGCAACAATAAATAAAATTGAAATTGTAGATGTTACTGGAAAAATAATTTATTCGGAACTACAAAACAATAATAAGATTCTAATACATACAGGTAATTTAAAAACTGGTATTTACTTTATAAAAGTATATAGTAATGATACCGTTATTACTAAAAGAATGCTAAAAACTAGTTAATCATTTAAACTTGTTATTGAGTCGACTAGAATAAAAGTTTTAGTCGACTTTTTTTTTATTTAATTCCAATTGAATAAACTAATTATGTTTGTACACTTTTTAAAATAAATATGTTTACAGGAATTATAGAAACCATGGCTACTTTAGTAGATAAAAAAGTAGTGAACACCAATATTGATTTTTATTTTAACAGCCCAATTACCCATGAATTAAAGGTAGATCAAAGTGTGGCGCACAATGGTGTTTGCCTTACTGTAGTTGAAATCAATGGTTCAAATTACAAAGTTACAGCAGTAAATGAAACTTTGGAAAAAACAAATTTGAAACATTTGAATATTGGCCAAAAGGTAAATATTGAACGTTGCATGCCAGCTCATGGCAGGTTTGACGGACACATAGTTCAAGGACATGTAGATGATGTGGCTGTGTGTAATAAAATAGAAGATATGAACGGTAGTTGGAATTTTTATTTTACAATCAATCCAAAACATCAAAATTTATTGGTAACAAAAGGTTCTGTTTGTATCAATGGAGTAAGTTTAACTGTGGTTAGTGCCCAAGAAGATTGGTTCAGTGTAACCATTATTCCTTATACATTTGAACATACAGTTTTTCATCAATTCAAAGAAGGTGATAAAGTTAACATTGAGTTTGATATTATTGGAAAATACATTGTAAAAATGAATAGTAATAACAATTTATAATTTTATTCTACCAATATTTTTTCTGCTACTTGTCCGCTTAAAGTGGTGGTTATTTTATTCACTTTTATTTTCAATAATCCATCAAAAACTTCACGGTCTATAATTTCAATACTGGAATATAGTGAAATACCAACTCTACTTAAATAGCTTAAAAAATCAGAGGAAGAATCACTGACAGCAACAAACCTCACGGTTTTGCCAATTTCAATATTCGACAATAACTTCAAGTTTGTTTTTGGAAGTTTACCGTTTTTGTCAGGAATAGGAGCGCCATGAGGATCGTATTTTGGATTGCTTAAAATCAAATCCATCTTTTCAAAAAACAAAGGACTTTTAATATGTTCAACTTCCTCGGCTATGTCATGCACTTCCTCCCAACCAAAACCCATAATTTTTACTAAAAACAATTCTGTTAATCGATGTTTGCGAATTACCTCCAATGCTTGTTTTTTACCTTTTTCAGTTAAAATAAAACCCTTATATTTCTGGTATTCTACTAATTCCTTGTCAGCTAATTTATTTACCATGCTATTAATAGTTGGTAATTTTACATTTAGCTTTTCCGATAGCTTGCTAGCAGTAGCGCCCGTTTCATTCTGACTTAAGTTATAAATGGCTTTTAAATAATTTTCTTCTGCTAATGTTCTCATGCCTCAAATATAATAATACTATTCATAAAATATATTTGTTAGATAAGTCTAACATATTATATTTGCTGCTCTAATTGTATGAATACATTGAATAAATACTTTTCATCAGTCCTTTTGTTTATCCTTTTTAATCAACAGTTATCGGCTCAATCACTTGATTTTAAAGGAAAAATTGTTTCTGATGGAACTCCAATTCCTTTTGCAATTGTTACCATTAAAGAAACCAAGTTAAGTATTCAAACCGACAATGATGGAAGATTTGTTTTTAAAAATATGGTAAATGATTCTTTTACTTTAACCATCAAAGCCATAGGATTTGAAAGTAAATCATTGAAATATTTTAAGAAAAATATTTTAAATAATACAATAGAAATAAATTTATTAGCCATTGAAAATGAATTGAATGAAGTGGTGGTAAGCGGAACTTTAAAGGAAATAAGTAGGAAAGAAAGTACTGTTCCCGTTGAAGTTATTTCGCCTAAATTGTTCCAACAAAATCCTACGTCTAATATTTTTGAAGCCATTGGCATGGTGAATGGTGTTAGGCCACAATTAAACTGCAATGTTTGCAATACTGGCGATATTCATATTAATGGAATGGAAGGCCCATATACCATGGTAATGATTGATGGAATGCCAATAGTTTCGGCACTTTCCACTGTTTATGGATTGATGGGAATTCCTAATTCAATCATTGAAAGAGTAGAAATTCAGCGTGGGCCAGCATCTACTTTATATGGATCAGAAGCGGTTGGTGGCTTAATCAATATCATTACTAAAAATCCTTTGAAAGCACCAAAGTTTAGCATTGATTTTAACTCCACTAGTTATTTGGAAAATAATTTAGACATGGCTTATAAATTTAAATTAAGCACAAAAATTAATTCTTTAATAAGTGCCAATGTATTTTATTTTGATAAAATATGGGATTTAAACAATGATAATTTTACTGATATTACCCTTCAAAAACGCATTTCAGTATTTAATAAAACCAATATTGAACGAAAAGAAAACCGAATTGCAAATATTGCAGCAAGGGTTTTTTATGAAGACAGGTGGGGCGGGGAAACGCAATGGAATCAATCGTTCAGAGGTGGCGACAGTGTTTATGGTGAAAGTATTCAAACCAAAAGATTGGAATTATTAGGTAATTATCAATTGCCGTATTTTAAGGAAAAAGTGGTTTTAAATAGTTCAATTAATTACCATGATCAAAATTCGGTGTACGGAAAAGTAGCATATTTGGCCACTCAAATCATTGCATTTAACCAAATAACATTTGATAAAACAATAGCTAAAAAACACAATATTTTAATGGGCGCTGCATTGCGTTATACCTATTATGATGATAATACCTCCGTTACCCAAACAATAGATTCAATCAATAAACCAAGCGTAATTTACTTACCAGGTTTTTTTATTCAAAACGATTTTAAAATTAATCAAAAACATAAAATGTTAATGGGTTTGCGTTGTGATATGAATTCAATTCATGGTGCTATATTTTCTCCACGATTAAACTATAAATTTTCACCAAATACTTTTAACACTTTTAGGTTAAGTTTGGGTAATGGCTATCGGGTTGTAAATCTTTTTAGTGAGGAACATGCAGCTTTAACAGGAGCAAGGCAAGTAGTAATTGTAAACGAGCTGAAGCCTGAACAATCGTGGAATGTATCGTTTAATTTTGTTAGATATTTCTCTATCAATAAAGGATTTATTAACTTAGATGCGAATGTATTTTATACTTATTTTACCAATAGAATTGTACCTGATTATTTTACTGATGCCAATAAAATTATCTTTAATAATTTGAATGGATATTCAATCAACAGAGGTTTGAATGTAAATGCCGATGCTACATTCAATAAAAACATAAAAGCCAATATAGGTTTTACTTTGGTGGAAGTTTTTACTATGAATAAAGACAGTTTGAATTTAGAAAAAAAGCAAAATCAAATCCAAACACCGCCACTTACTTTTAATTATGGTTTAAATTACCATTTTATCAAACCAAAAATTACCATTGATTTGAATGGAACGCTCACCAGTCCGATGCTTTTACCTGTTTTACCAAATGATTTCAGGCCTGCAGAATCACCTTGGTTTGCATTGATCAATGTACAAATAACAAAAATATTTAAAAATAATTTATCCATTTATGGTGGAGCAAAAAACTTGTTAAATTTTATTCCTAAGCATCCAATCATGCGTCCGTTTGACCCATTTGACAAACAAGTTTCGCTCAATAATCCTAATGGTTATACTTTTGATCCGAGTTATAATTATGCTCCATTGCAAGGCATCAGGGCCTTTGTTGGAGTAAGGTATAGTTTCAAATAAATTTTTATTATTTACTTGATGATAATAAGCTTTAATTTTTCTTTATTTGAAGAAAATAATAAAGACAATCTTGAAAGAGAAAAAACATTTTTTATGGTTTGCTGCAATTTTAATTGGAATTTCTTTCCAAATATTTTGCAATAGCAATGAATCAACAACCATAGAAAGCAAATATTTAAACCATAACGATTCTGTTAAATATTTGGGAATGCAACAATGCAGAGCTTGCCATGCCGATATTTATAATTCATATATAGAAACGGGAATGGGTAAAAGTTTTGACTTGGCAACACCTCAAAAATCGAGTGCAGATTTTACCAAACACCATGTAGTTTTCGATAAATTTAAAAACATGTATTACCATCCTTATTGGAAAAATAATACTATGTATATTTTAGAATATAGGTTAGAAGGAAAAGATACCATTTATAAACGCACCGAAAAGGTGGATTATATCATTGGCTCTGGCCAACATACCAATTCGCATTTGATGAATGTAAACGGATATATTTATCAATTGCCATTAACGTGGTATGCACAATTACAGAAATGGGATTTACCCCCAGGTTTTGAAAATGGTAGTAACAGTCGCTTTAGTCGCACCATAGAATTTGAGTGCATGAGTTGCCACAATGCATTTCCAAGTGTAACAGATTTTACAGCCAATAAATTTGTAAATATTCCAAATGGCATTGACTGTGAACGTTGTCATGGGCCTGGTGAAGCACATTTAAAAGATAAGCTTGCTGGTAATATAGTAGACACCGCACACGAAATTGATTACACCATTGTTAATCCTAAAAAATTACCCTGGGAACGCCAAATAGATTTATGCCAACGTTGCCATTTACAAGGGAATTCGGTTTTAAAGGAAGGAAAAACGTTTAAAGATTTTAAGCCGGGCATGGTATTAAGCGATTTTTGGGAAGTATATATGCCTAAATACAAAGGTCAGAACGATGAATTCATCATGGCCAGTCATGCGCAACGATTACAATTAAGCAAATGTTTTACTGAAAGTAACAAGCAAAATAAAACCGCAGGTAAAAACTTTGAAACTTTAAATTTAACTTGTATTACTTGCCATAATCCGCATGTAAGTGTTAAAAAAACAGGTACACAAATATTTAATAATGCCTGTATCAAGTGCCATTCAAGCAACACGCAAACGGTGTGTGCTGAAACAGAAAAGAACAGAATGGTGAAACAAAATGATTGTTCAAGTTGCCACATGCCACGTTCGGGAACCATAGATATTCCGCATGTTTCGGTTCATGATCATTGGATAAAGAAACCTACTAAGCAACAAGAAATAGACAAAGTAAAAGAGTTTGCTGGTTTATATTGTATCAATAATTCAAATACAACTGATTTATCAAAAACCAAAGCATTAATTAATTATGTTGAGAAATTCAATGGAAATCAAACAGCTTTATTGCAAGCAAATGATTTGATAAAAAATCATACAGAAATGGATTGGTTGGCTGCGCAAATTCAAATGTATTTTTTGCAAAACGACTTTGAATCGATTGTAAATAAAGCATCATTTATAAATGTAAATGAACAAACAAATGCTTGGCTATGTTACCGAGTTGGACAAGCTTTTTTAAGTAAAAATGATTTTGTAAGAGCAGAATTATTTTTTGAGAAAGCTGTGTCGCTATCTTCGCAAAGTATTGATTTTATTGATAAATTGGCGCAAGCTAAAATCATGTTGAATAAATTAGATGAGGCAATTTCATTGCTAAACAATAATTTAAAAACAAACAACAAGCAGGAGGGAAGTTATGTGAATTTGGGCTTTGCATATTTAAAACAAAACAATATTGCGCTAGCCAAAAACAATTATAATAAAGCATTAGCATTAAATCCAGATAACGAACAAGCATTGCTAAACTTAGCAGCAGTTTATAACATAGAAAATAACAAAACTGAAGCACTAAAATTATTGAAACGAATATTGGTAATTAATCCCAAAAATGAAGAAGTGAAACAATTGATGGGGAAATTGTAATAATAAGTTTTAAGATTTTTGAGTCAGTTCGAGCTGTTTCTAGAACCATTAGCCAGTTCTCGACTTCGCTCGAACTGACAAATTGATAAATTTTTTTTTAAGAGGATTGTTTTCTATTTATAAATATCTTTTCTATGGCCTATCTTTTGTATTTCTATAACTTTTACCACATCTTCAATACTATAAACAATCCTATAATCTCCGGTTCTTACACGCCATAATTCATTTTTTGCGATTCCAATTTCTTAGCACCAACAGGGCGAGGATTGCTTGCCAAATCATCAATTACAGAAGCAATTTTCTTTACAATGGTTGTGGGAAGTTTGCTTAATTCTTTTTGAGCCGACTTCTTTAAAACAATGCTGTACATTATTACAGTTTACCTTTTTTCTTTAGTTGCATTTTCACTTCCTCCCAAGCTACAGTTGGCTCTTCTGCGCGCGATTCAGCAATGATTACATCAAATAAATCTTCTATTTGTTCATCATATTGAACCAAAGTTTTCATTTCGATAACAACTGCTTTCTTACGGTTTTTATCATCGGTTATATAGCTTACACCTTTCATGTTGTTAATAATTTTTTGTTTTTACAAATATAAAAAATATGAACTCATAACCTTTAATTTTATTTGATCATAACTATTTCCACTATTCCTTCATATAATCCAGTGGAGTCGGACAATGTTATATAAATAGACTGTTAGTTGTAAAGACTTTTAACTAAACCTCTTTACAATTTCCTGTAAGATTTCCAACATCCAACATTCAACATCCAACATTCAACATCCAACATTCAACATCCAACATTCAACATCCAACATCCAACATCCAACATTCAACATTCAACATTTGATTTTTGCTGCTAAAAGTTAAATAGTATGTTTTGAAAAATAGTATAAGTTTGTAGCATAAATTTTAAAACCAATTCAACTATGAAATTTGCTACCAAAGCTATACATGCTGGACAAGAACCTGATCCAACTACTGGTGCAGTAATGACTCCCATTTATCAAACGTCTACATTTTGGCAAGCTAGTCCGGGTAAACACCAAGGATATGCTTATGCACGTGGAAAAAATCCAACGCGCGATGCTTTGCAAAAATGTATTGCTGCTTTAGAAAATGGTAAGCATGGCTTGTGTTTTAGCAGTGGAATGGGTGCCATTGACGCAGTAGTTAAGCTTTTGAAGCCAGGAGATGAAGTAATTACAGGTAACGATTTATATGGTGGAACTTACCGCATGTTTACTAAAATTTTTGCTAATTATGGCATCAAATTTCATTTCATTGATTTAAATAATGCACAAAATATTATAGCAAGTATCAATGCAAATACCAAGTTGATTTGGATTGAAACACCCACCAATCCTACCATGCAAATAGTTGATATTGCTGCGTGTGCAGCCATTGCCAACGCGCATCATTTAATATTAGGTGTTGACAATACTTTTGCTTCACCCTATTTACAAAATCCGCTAGATTTAGGCGCAAATATAGTCATGCATTCGGCTACTAAATACATGGGCGGACATAGCGATGTAATTATGGGTGCGTTAATTGTAAACGATGATTCTTTGTTTGAACAATTAGCATTTATTAATAATAGCTGTGGAGCCACTCCAGGCCCTCAAGATTGTTTCTTGGTATTACGTGGTTTAAAAACTTTGCATTTGCGCATGAAAGCACATTGCGAAAACGGAAAAGTAATAGCTCATTTATTAGCAAA
>CAMCQX010000050.1 GCA_945876985.1 Chitinophaga pinensis | reverse complement strand
CAATATTTACAATTTTATTGATGTCAGAAATATTTAATCCATATTGGGCAATTGCTGCTCTGTTATATTCAATAATAATTTGCGGCATGCCGCTAACTGGCTCCACATAAAGGTTTTTTGTTCCTTCAACAGTTGCTGATAATTGGCCTAATTTTTCGGCATAATGAGCCAAAGTATCCATATTTTCACCAAATATTTTACAAACTACATCTTGCTTCGCGCCTGTCATTAATTCGTTAAAACGCATTTGAACAGGAAACTGAAAACTAGTGGTAACACCTGGAACTGCTTCCATGGCTTTACTCATTTTTTCGGAAAGTTCAGGGAACGTTTTTGCAGAAGTCCATTCGTCTTTATCTTTTAAAATTATCATCATATCGGCAGCTTCCATTGACATTGGATCGGTAGGAATTTCACCACTTCCAATTTTGGTTACTACTTGTTCTACTTCCGGAAATTGTTGCTTTAAAATTTTAGCCGCTTTTTGTGTATTTTCGATGGTGGTATTTAAATTACTTCCAGTTAAAACCCTAGTTTCTACAGCAAAATCGCCTTCTTCCAAAGCTGGTATAAACTCCCCTCCCATTTGCATCAAAACAAAAATTGATATAGCAAATAATGATACTGCAGAAATGATTATTGTTTTAGGAAATTGAAGTACATTACTCAAAGCTTTTTGAAAATGACGTTCAATAAATTCCATCATTTTATCTGAAAAAGTTTTTTTATGTTTAATCTTATTATTCAAAAATAATGAACTCATCATTGGCACATAAGTTAACGATAAAATAAATGCACCTATAAGAGCAAATGCTACAGTTTGTATCATAGGTTTAAACATTTTCCCTTCAATGCCTTCTAAAAAGAAAATAGGCAAATAAACCACTAAGATTATTATTTGCCCAAATACAGCAACGTTCATCATTTTACTAGTTGATTTTTTTGTTTCATCATCTAATTGATTAGCTGTTAAAAGTACATCTTTATGTTTATGACTTAAAGTGTGAAGTAATGCTTCAACAATAATTACTGCTCCGTCTATAATTAAACCAAAATCCAACGCACCTAAACTCATTAAATTTCCGCTAACTCCAAAAATATTCATCATAATAATGGCAAATAGCATGGCTAAAGGAATGACTGAAGCTACTAAAAATCCTGCTCGTATATTTCCTAAAAATAAAATCAAAACAAATAGAACAATCAAAGCACCTTCTATTAAATTTATTTTAACAGTTCCAATGGCATTATCTACCATTTTTGTTCTATCTAAAAACGGATCAATGATTACGCCTTCAGGCAATGTTTTTTGAATTTGCGCAATTCGCTCTTTTACTTTTTTTATAACATCACTACTATTCGCTCCTTTTAGCATCATAACAACCCCACCAGCTACTTCTCCTTTATCGTTGTAACACATGGCACCATAACGAGTAGCATATCCAAAACGAACATCTGCCACATCTTTAATTAATAGTGTCGAACCACTTGAAGTTTTCTTAATAAAAACCGATTTGATATCATCAATGCTTCCAACTAAACCTTCACTTCGAATGTATAAAACAGTTGGACCTTTTTCAATATATGCGCCACCAGTATTTTGGTTATTGCTTTCCAAAGCAGCAAACACATCATTCACCGTAATATTGTATGATTGAAGTTTATTGGAATTGATGGCAATTTCGTATTGTTTCAATTTACCACCAAAGCTGCTCACATCGGCCACACCTTTTACGCCAAGTAATTGCCTGCGCACCATCCAATCTTGAATAGTTCGTAATTCCATGGCATCGTATTTACTTTCATAACCTTCTTTTGCACGAACAGAATACTGATAAATTTCGCCTAAACCAGTAGTTATAGGTCCCATAGAAACAGAACCAATTCCCTTTGGTAAATCGGCTTGAACTTGCTGTAATCTTTCTGCTACTTGCTGACGAGCCCAATAAATATCAATTCCATCATCAAAAACAATGGTAACAATAGATAATCCGAAACGTGAAAAACTTCTGATTTCATGTAATCCAGAAATATTACTATTTGCCAATTCAATGGGAAACGTAACCAACCTTTCAATATCGGTTGCACCATAAGATGGCGCAACAGTAATTACCTGAACCTGATTATTAGTAATATCGGGAACGGCATCAATGGGAAGTTTTGTAAATTGGTAACTACCATAACCAATTAAGGCAATTGTAAAAAGCCCTATGATCAGTTTCTGCTTTACAGAAAATGAAATAATACTATTCAGCATAATGCATAAAATTTTTTAATTTAAAAAAAGCCACAGAATGTATTGACAAAATAATATACAAAAAAACTATTCAATCAACAATTGAAGGCGAAAATATATAATATATTTATAAAAACTTTGGCGGTTGCCAAATGGAGTTAATGGAAGAAGTATTATTAAATTGTTCCGAAGTATTAACAAAATCCTTAACTGTAAAAGAAGGTAAATTATATGTTTCAACACTTAAATCAAAACAGATTGAATTGATGGTATTATTTTTTTCAAAATGCGATTGTGATTTAAAAGGCAATTTCATGTCTTCATCGTAATCACTATCTTTTATGGCATTAGTTGAATAATGATTACATAAAAACTCCCAAAAATCGACATGTTTATTTCCTTCATTGTGTTGCATAAAGTGTTCTACCAATAAAGGTAATTTGAACAATTCATTGAACTCAGTAGCAGTTAATAAATATACACTTAAAAATAATATGGAAATCCATTTTTTCAACATCTCAAATGTACGAATAAATGTTTAATTGAAAATATTATTTATTAAATAATTTAGGTCTTTAAATTTCAAAAAAAAGGCCCATCAAATAATTTATGATAGGCCTTAATTTTACATATAATTTAAAATCAATTACAATTTCTTAGCGTTATTTATGCTGCAATTTCATCAGCAATTTTGTCGTAACCATACATTTTAGCATAGTTGCTTAATTTTCCTTTTAACTCACGTTTAGCAACAAAAATTCTAGTTTTTACAGTTCCAATTGGAATATTAAGCATCACAGCAATTTCTTCATATTTAAAACCATTAAAACTCATGGTAAAAGGAGTTTTTAAATTTAGAGGTAATTTTTCAATTTCCGCTTCAATGTCTTGAATAATAAATTTTTGTTCTCCTTTATTTGCCTCAGTAATTGCAAAAGAATCGATAAAATACTCATTATTGGTATTATCAATAAAAGTGTTTCTTTTGATCATTCTTCTGTAATTATTTATAAAGGTATTTTTCATAATTGTATATAACCAACCTTTTAAATTTGTTCCTTCTTGAAACTTATCTTGGTAGGTAAATGCTTTTAACATCGTTTCTTGAACTAAATCATCGGTGTCGTCAATATTACGAGTTAATTGGTAAGCATATTTACGCAAACTTTTTGCTTCATGCTGAACTGTATTTTTGAAATGTATTGATGTCATTTTGTTTAATTATTATCAATTATTGTTCAACAAGATTGAGTTAATAATTTCACAAAAACAAACACTTTGTTTAACTAAATCAGTATTTTATTAAACAAATACTTAATATTCTAATTATCAATTAATTATTTTTTTAAAAATGTTATATTTATTGTGGTAAAGACTAAATTATGACAATAAATAGACTAGAATTAAAATAATAAAAAGTTATTATTTAGAACTATTCTAATCAAATTTCATAAAAAATGAAACTTTAAGTTATTATTGAACAAGTAAATTATTTATCAATAAAATATAAATTATATTTGAAACAATTTATTTTATATTTAGTTATTGATGATATAATTAAAAAACAATATTTAAAAATTAAAAATGGAAATTTCAGTTTCAAGAAAAACTCACTTTAATGCAGCGCACAGATTAAATGTTGCAAGTTGGAGTGAAGAAAAAAACAAATTATATTTTGGTGCTTGTAATAACAAAAACTATCATGGTCATAATTACGATTTAATAGTTTCTGTTACAGGCGAAATAGATGAGGAAACAGGTTATTTGATGGACTTAAAAATTTTAAATGAAATAATTTCAGAAGAAATTGAAAATAAATTTGACCATAAAAATTTAAACTTAGATACCGAAGAGTTTAAAGAATTGAATCCAACAGCAGAAAATATAGCTGTGGTAATTTGGAATATTCTAAGAGAAAAAATTGAAAGTAACCTGAAGTTGAAAGTTACTTTATTTGAAACCGCAAGAAATTTTGTTGAATACAATGGAAAATAAAGATATAAATATAGAAGTAATAGAAAACGATCATATTGGATTTTCGTTAGAAACACCATTAAGAGATGATGCATTTAAGTTAGATGACGAATTGAAGATTGAGTTGATTGAAAAGCATTTCAAAGAAATAATGCAAATTTTAGGTTTAGATTTAAGTGATGACAGCTTAAAAGGAACACCAAATAGAGTTGCAAAAATGTATGTAAATGAAATTTTTAGCGGCTTAAATCCTAAAAACAAACCTGAAGTAAAATTATTTGAAAATAGGTATAATTATAAAAATATTTTACTTGAGAAAAATATATCCTTTCATAGCGTTTGCGAACATCATTTTGTGCCTATAATTGGTAAAGCACATTTGGCATATATTCCAAATGGAAAAGTAGTTGGATTGTCGAAATTAAATAGAATAGTTCGCTATTTTGCTCAACGCCCACAAGTTCAAGAACGCATGACCATTCAAATAGCAAATATGTTAAAAGAAGAACTAAACACCGATAGTGTGGCTGTTATTATTGAAGCCGATCATATGTGTGTAGCCATGAGAGGTGTTCAGGATGTTCATAGCAGCACCGTTACAAGTGAATATACTGGCAAGTTTTTAGATAGTAATACCCGAGAAGAATTGATGAAATACATTATGCTTGAGGGCAAATAATATTTTTTTTTGATTACAATAAAACAAGCTGAATATTAAAAAATATTCGGCTTGTTTTGCTTTAAATCGTATTTATAAAAAAAAATGGTTGTGAAAATGAAATTCAATATTATTTTTGGTCTATTAAATGAGCAGCTTAAAAATAAAACGATTTAGACATATTCTATTTTTATTAGATGTATTAAAGCTGGCTGTTACTGCTTTTGGTGGGCCGCAAGTTCACTTAGTTCAATTTCAAAAAAAATTAGTTGATAAAAAAAAATACATTACCTCAGCTGACTTGAAGGAATTAAATTCATTATGTAGTATTTTACCTGGCCCTACTTCCACTCAAACCATTTCAGCCATAGGATTTAAAATTGGAGGACCATTATTGGCATTTTTTACATTAGCAGTTTGGGTATTTCCAGCTTGTTTAATCATGGGAGTTTTTGCCATTATTATTCATTTTTATCATTTAGAAAATCCTAAACTTAATTTCTTAAAATACATTCAACCAATGGCAGTTGGGTTTATCATTTATGCTGCATTTCAAATTATTCAAATGTTTATAAGTAAAATGTATCATTGGATTTTACTTATATTATCGGCTAGTGTAGCTATATTATATCAAACGCCATATTTGTTTCCAATACTTTTATTATTAGGTGGTTTTGTATCAAGTCAGATTAATAAAGAAAAAATTAATCAAGTAAAACCAATGAAAAATATTAATTGGAGTAACTTTATTCTATTCTTATCCGTTTTTATAACTGCAGCAGTATTAGGAGTATTTACACAGAATAAAATTGTTTTACTTTTTGAAAATACGTATCGATTTGGAAGTATTGTTTTTGGTGGCGGTCATGTGTTAATTCCAATGATGTATAATCAGTTTGTAGAAATAAAACATTTTTTAACTGCCAATGAATTTATTGCAGGAGTTGGTTTGGTTCAAGCTATGCCAGGTCCTGTTTTTAGTATTGCTACATTTTGTAATGCAATGGCTTTACAAGAATATGGTATTTCGGGTCAGTTATTTGGAGCCGTAATTGGTACCATTGCAATTTTTTTACCCGGAACGTTTTTAATATTTTTTATTTACCCAATTTGGAATCAGCTTAAGAATTATACACCCATAAAAAATGCCATTGAAGGCGTAAATGCTGCAAGTGCAGGTTTGGTAATTGCGTCAGCATATTTGTTATTTAAGCCAGTTGTTTTAAATCAATCAAATATGATAGTACTTTTACTAACTTTATTTTTACTTTTGACCACCAAAGTTCCTAGTCCGGTAATAGTTATTATTTGTGTATTGGCTGGCTTTATTTATTAATTATATGAACTGTTTTTTAAAAAATTTTACCACTATTTTGGTTTTGTGCTTAAGCATTTACGCTGCTAAAAGCCAAACTAAAGCATTTACAAATGAAAATGAATTAGTTCAGTTAAGCGGATTTATTGTTAGTTTTGATAGCACACAAGTTTTACCTTATGTAACTGTAAGAATTGAAGGAACAAATCGTGGAGTTTTTTCTGACATGAGCGGTTTTTTTAGCTTAGTTTGTAAGCAAACTGATAAAATTGTTTTCTCGGCTTTGGGTCAAAAAAAGTTGTTTTATACACTTCCAAATAATATAGAAGGAAATAAATTAACTACCGTAATAAGAATGGAAGAAGACACGTTTTTTTTAAGAGATGTTGTAGTTAGACCGTATTCTACGCCTCAAGAATTAGATTATTATTTTGCCAAAATAAAAATTCCTAATAGCAATTTGTCATTAGCATACGAAAATTTGGGACGCGTTTCCTATCAGAATTTACAAAAAGGAATACTTGCAGATGGTATTGAAAACGGAAGATGGTATCAACAAGCACAGTCAGAAAAACTATATTATAATGGACAAGCACAACCAATTCCTATTGCTGATGTTGGTAGTTGGTATCGCTTTTTAAATTCATTAGGAAACAAAAAAAAGAAATAATAACCATTCAATTTAAATACAAATATGATTCTTGAAAACTTAACAGCTACTTCACCAATTGATGGTAGATATAGAAACCAAACCGTTGATTTATCAAATTACTTTTCTGAATTTGCATTAATAAAATATAGAGTATTAATTGAAATTGAGTACTTTATTTTTTTACATCAACAAAACCTTGCACAATTTAGCAAACATGTAATTAATAACGAGCAGCTAAGAAACATTTACAAAGATTTTTCAATAGCAGATGCTGAAACAATAAAAAATATTGAAAAAACAACTAACCATGACGTTAAAGCTGTTGAGTATTTTATTAAACAAAAACTTGAAATTTTAAATTTAAGTGAAACCAGTGAGTTTGTACATTTTGGACTTACTAGTCAAGATATAAATAATACGGCTATTCCATTAAGTATAAAAGATGCTTTAACACAAGTTATTTTACCCAATATTTTATTGGTTTTGGAAAAAATAAAAGCACAAGCCAATGAATGGGAAGCAATTCCAATGCTAGCAAAAACTCATGGTCAGCCGGCATCACCTACAAAACTTGGAAAAGAGTGGATGGTTTTTGCAAGTAGAATGAATGAGCAAATAAAACATTTGAATCAAATACCTTTTTCGGCTAAATTTGGGGGTGCAACTGGAAATTTCAATGCACATCATTTGGCTTATCCAACTATCAATTGGCATGAATTTGGAAATAATTTTTGTGGAAATTTAGGATTAAGTCGCTCCTATCCTACTACTCAAATTGAACATTACGATAACTTAGCTGCATTGTTTGATTGCTTGAAAAGAATCAATACTATTTTGATAGATTTTACAAGAGATGTATGGCAATATGTATCGATGGATTATTTTAAACAACAACTAAAAGCTGGTGAAATTGGCAGTAGTGCCATGCCACATAAAGTGAATCCAATTGACTTTGAAAATGCAGAAGGTAATTTAGGTTTTGCCAATGCAATTTTTGAACATCTTTCGGCTAAATTACCAATTAGTAGGTTACAAAGAGATTTAACCGACAGCACTGTTTTGCGTAATGTTGGAGTTCCTTTGGCACATAGTTTAATAGCTTATAAGTCTATTTTAAAAGGCTTAAACAAATTATTATTAAACAAACCTGCTATTGAAAAGGACTTAGATAATAATTGGGCGGTAGTAGCTGAGGCCATTCAAACTATTTTAAGAAGAGAAGCATATCCAAAGCCTTATGAAGCCTTAAAAGAATTAACAAGAACTAATGAGAAAATTGATTTAAAAAGCATACAAAATTTTATAAATAATTTGAATGTAAGCAATGAATTAAAAGAAGAATTGTTAAATATTACACCTTTCAATTATACTGGCGTATAAAAAAATTTTAAAAGGTTTATAATTTATTTTTTTAAACTATTACTAATAAAAAAGCCCGAAAGTTCGGGCTTTTTTGTTGTTAATAAATATTAGGTATTATAACCTGGCTTCACTTTTAATTAAATTTTTCGTGTTTACATTTAACACAGGAAAGTTTGCTAGTTTAATAAATTGTTCTGAAAATTTACCATATAAAAATGATTTGAAATTAACTTCTTGTTCAGTCATAATTATTACCAAATCGGCTTTTACTTCATTGGCATAAGCTATAGTTTGCTCAGTAATATTACCTCCCAATCTTATTTCTATATCATTGTCAATTCCATTTTCATCAATTTTATTACTTACCTGGCGTGTGTAATTATTTATAGTCACTTCAGTGTCTTTACCCTTATCAGTGCTTACGCCAATAATATTAACTGTAGAGTTAAATTTTTGTGCCATAACAACTGTAGGTGGACCTTTTTGTCGAGTTTCAAAACTTGTATCAATTGGAATTACAATTTTATCAAATTTTT
>CAMCQX010000049.1 GCA_945876985.1 Chitinophaga pinensis | reverse complement strand
TAAAAAACGCAAAAGCTATTTGTTTCCAATAAATATAAACGTAAAAATCGGCTTTAGCTGTAAAAGCCAAAAGTGCGTACATTCCAAAAATAGCGGTAACTAAAACCTGCGCAGTATGGCCTATAACGGTAATTAACGAGCCTTTTATTTTATTCAAAGTTTGCAGGTGAATGATTCTTCCTGCAAAATCACCTAATTGATTGGGCGTAATGATACTTAAAGTAACTCCCGACAAAACCGCTTTTAAGGAGTTACGAAAACTTGTTTTTTCAAATTGATTAATCAATAAATGCCATTTGGCGGTTTCTAATCCCCAATTTGCAAAAAGGAGTAAAATAGCCAGCAATAGCAACAAAGAATTTTGGAATGAAAAGTTAAATTGAAACTGAATAAATTTTTTATCTATTTGATAAGCAACTAATAATTTATAAAGAATAAACGCAATGGTAAAAACTGCTAAAGCAATTTTTAAATATGTAATCCATTTTTTATGTGTTTGCCAAAACTGTTTCAAGCCAATATTTTGCCTTTAAGTTGTGCAATTTATATAATTTTATTGGTTTGCTTTTGTTTTAAAATTATATTTGAGTTTTTTAAAAAACAAAAATGGGTTTTATATTTTATCTATTATCGGGATTTGCTATTATGTTAGTTGCACGAGTTTGGCAACAAAAATCAATTGAACAACTTAACAGCGAACACAAAGCAATATTAATTGGCCTTTTTAGCAAACGAAATAATTTAAATTTATACATCAGTTTGGGCACCATGGTTATTTTTATCATCATTATTTTAATGGATTTAATAGCTATTCGTTTGGCGTTATTAGGTTTTGCTTTAAGCAATGTATTATCGTTGGCTATACCAATGAATATGAATTACAACAAACTTTTGAAAGCAAATTTTCCAATTGAATTTACCAATAATTATTTAATGACTTCGGCATTACGAATTATTGGAACCATTGTCATATTTTCATATTTGTTTTTTGAGCCAAATTAACTTGGAAATTTTACCCGAAATAAAAGAATTTGACCGCATTATTTTAGGAATAGATCCTGGAACTTTGGTAATGGGTTATGGAATCATTGGAATTACTAAAAAGCAAGTTTCATTAATTACTTTAGGTGTTTTGCATTTAGAAAAATACGATGATTATGCCATGAAATTGAAGAAAATATTTGAGCGAACTGTAGGTTTAATCGATGAGTTTAAACCTGACGAATTAGCCATTGAAGCACCTTTTTATGGTAAAAATGTTCAGTCGATGTTAAAACTAGGAAGAGCGCAAGGCGTTGCTATTGCTGGCGCCATGAGCCGTGAGTTAGCAGTAAATGAATATGCTCCAAAAAAAATTAAACAATCGATAACGGGAAATGGAAATGCTACCAAAGAACAGGTTTCGGGAATGCTGCAGCATATTTTAAAGTTCCAACACGACTCTAAATTTTTAGATGCCACCGATGGTTTAGCGGCTGCTTATTGCCATTATATGCAAAAAAATTTGGGCATTGCTACTGCAAAAACCAAAGCAAAAATTCCTGCAAAAAAGAAAGCCACCAGTTGGGATAGTTTTGTAAGTAATAATCCTAGTAAAATTAAGAAATAAAAACCTTTATTTGCTATTGAAAATAAAAATGAAATTCGCTTATAAATTCATACTTTTCCTATTGTTTTTTGCCTTTGGCAATGACATGGTTGCACAAAACAACGAAGAGAAATTAGCTGCTCAATTTTTCTCGAATGCGGAGTACGATAAAGCCGCTGATTTGTATGAAAAACTACTCAATAAAAATCTTACGTCCTTTTACTTTTACGATAATTTATTGCAATCGTTTATTAAGCTGAAACGCTTTGATGATGCGGAAAGTTTATGTAAAAAAATGTACCGAAAGCTGAATTCTGCTTATTACATGGTGGATATTGGCTATATCAATAAACTAAATAACAAGCCCGAAAAAGCCATTAAACAGTTTGACGAAGTTATAAAAAAAACCATTCCTAATCAGGATAAAATAAACGAAGCTTCCAATGCTTTCGAAAAACGCAACGAAACAGAATATGCCATAAAAAGCTATATCAATGGGCGAAAATTATTGGGTTATATCAGTGTATTTAATAATGAATTAGCGGCACTTTATGCCAAAACCAAACAAACCCAATTAATGATTGACGAATATTTGGGAAGCGTGGAACAAAGTCCAGTAATTAGTGAGGAAGTGCAAGGTTTATTACAAAATAATATTCAACAAAATTCAGACTTTGAGTTACTGAAAAATTCATTGATTCGAAAAATAAAAAGCAATCCAAATACTGATGTTTTTTACGAAATGTTGATTTGGTTTTATGTGCAAAGAAAAGACTTTGACAATGCCTTAATTCAAGCAAAAGCAATAGACAAACGCTTAAAAGAAGAAGGCCGAAAAATGATGGATTTGGGTTATTTGGCCATTAGTAATGAAAAATATGATGCAGCCATTCGCCTTTTCAACGAAGTAGTAATTTTAGGAAACACCAAAGCATATTATTTATCGGCAAAACTCGGAATTTTAGAAGCCAGTAATAAAAAATTATTGAGCAATTCAAACCTCAGTTTGATTGATTTACAAAATTTAGAAAAAACCTATGTTTCATTTTTAGCAGAAAACGGAAAAACAAATTATACCGCTCAAAGTATGCGCGATTTGGGTAAATTATATGCATATTACTTGAACGATATTGATAAAGCTGTTGACATTTACAACAATATTTTAGAGTTACCAGGAACTGATAATTTTTTTAAAGCTGAATGCAAACTAGACTTAGGCGATTTATATGTAATAAAAGGGCAAGAATGGGACGCAATGCTGTTTTACGGACAAGTTGATAAAGATTTTTTAGAACATCCGTTTGGACAAGAAGCTAAGTTTAGAAATGCAAAATTGAGTTTTTATTTAGGTGAATTTGAATGGGCAAAAGCCCAATTAGACATTTTGAAAACAGCCACTACACAGTTGATTGCAAACAATGCTTTAGAACTTTCCTTATTAATTCAGGACAATACTTTGGATTCAAACGAAGATGCTTTAAAATTATTTGCCAAAGCCGATTTAAGCTACCAACAAAACAAATTTAATGAAGCATTTCAGCTCTTGGATTCTATTATTTTATTGTTTCCAAAACATGCTTTAAGTGATGACATTGCATTTAAAAAAGCACAGGTTTACACCAAACAAAAGAAATTTGATGAAGCCATTATTCAATATAACATTGTTATCAATGAACATGGAAGCGATATTTTAGGTGACAATGCATTGCTCAATTTAGCAATTATTTACGATAAAAATTTAAACAATACCGAAGAAGCAAAAAAGCAATACGAAAAATTTATTGAAAATTTTGGAAGCAGTATTTTTATTAATGAAGTAAGAAAAAGATACCGCCAATTAAGAGGCGATTTAATTAATTAAAAAAATGATAGTATATAACGTAACCATTAATTTAGAACCAAATATTCACGAAGAATGGGTTAAATGGATGAAAGAAAAACACCTTTCAGATGTAATGGCAACAGGCATGTTCACGTCTTATAGGTTTTTAAAATTACTTAGCAAACAGGAGGATGAAGTAGGTGAAACTTATGCCATTCAATATTTTGCTGAAACAATGGAACATTACAACAGATACATGGAAGAATTTGCACCAGCATTACAAAAAGATGGTAGAGATTTATTTGGGGAACAGTTTTATGCATTTAGAACATTGCTGGAAGAAGCATAAGTAAAGTCTGCAAGAAAACTCCAATTTCTTATCAGACATTTTATATCATTTAAAAATTAATTTTTAAACCAAAAAACCATGAAAGCAATTATTCCTGTAGCAGGTATTGGCACTCGTTTAAGGCCACATACGCATACGCAACCAAAGGCATTAATTCCAATTGCTGGAAAGCCAATTATAGCTCATATTGTTGACAGTTTAATAGAAGCTGGTGTCAATGAGTTTGTATTTATTATTGGATATTTAGGAGATAAAATTGAAGAATATATTCAAAAGAATTATCCTTCAATTACTGCAAGTTTTATTATTCAAACTACCGGAAAAGGAGTTGGACATGCCATTTGGCTGGCAAAAGAAAATATTTTAAAGAATAACAGTGAAATATTAATTGTTTTTGGTGATACCATTGCTGATGTTGATTTGAAAAAAATTATTGCTGAGCCTTATAATTTATTAGGAATAAAAAAAGTAGAAGATCCACGTCAGTTTGGAGTTGCCGAGATTGACAAAGACGGAAATATTGTTAAAATGGTAGAAAAACCAGCCATTCCAGTTTCAAATTTAGCATTGGTAGGAATTTATAAAATAAAAGACAGTCATGCACTTTTTGAAGCGTTAGATAGCAATATTAGTCAGAAAAAAACCACGCATAACGAATATACTTTAACCGATGCCTTAATGAGCATGATAAATAGTGGTTACAAATTTAAAAGTTTTGATGTAGCCAATTGGTACGACTGTGGTAAAAAAGATATTTTATTAGAAACAAATTCTATTTTGTTAAAGCGTTTGAATTATGATACCACAAAATACAAATTTGAAAATACCATTATTATTCCGCCTGTATTTATTGGAAATGGCTGTAAAATTTCAAACTGTATCATTGGACCAAATGTATCAATTGGCGATGAAGCAATTTTGAATTATTGTATTTTAAAAGAAAGTATCATTGGTCCTTTTTCTCAAATAGAATATGCTATTCTTGAAAAATCGTTAATAGGAAATGATGCCACTTTATGCGGCAATAAGCAAAGTTTGAATATTGGCGATAGCACAGAAATAAATTTTGGGTAAATATTATAAATTTCAAACGAAAATAAATTATTGGCAAAATAATTGCTTAAAGCAAAATAAATACCACAGAAATTGACAAAGAAAAACAACAATTACATTAATAACAGTATTTGGATTTTAGCTGAAAAAGCTTCTAGAATTATTTCAGGTATATTAGTAGGTGTGCTAGTAGCAAGGTTTTTGGGAAAAGAACAATTTGGAATTATAAGTTATGCATTAAGTGTTTTAAGCATTTTTACGGTTTTTTCTACTTTAGGTTTAGATGGCATTGTGGTAAGAGAATTAATTACCGAAAAAAAGAAAAAATATGACATCATTGGAACCACTTTTTGGTTACGTTTCATTGGCTCATTTTTGGTTGTTATAGCTTCCACTTATTATTCTTTTATGCGCGATCCTAGCGATAGAACTTGGATTGTATTTTTAGTTTCAATTGCAGTCGTTTTTCAGTCGTTTAGTGTCATTGATTTTTACTTTCAATCGGAGGTAAAAGGTAAGTACAACGCCATTACACAAATAATTACTTTAATCATTTCAGCTATTGTAAAACTAATATTAATTTACTTTGAAGCACCTTTAAGTTGGTTTGCAAGCATGGTTATGTTAGAAGCAATTCTTACGGCTATCAATCAACTTGTTTTTTACAAACAAAACCAACAGGAAGTTAGCCAATGGAAATTCAGTTTGAGCGAAGCCAAAAGATTACTTTCACATTCATGGCCAATTATTATTTCTGCATTCATGCAAATGATTTACCAGCAAGCCGACAAAATTTTAATAGCCCGATACTTGCAAGACATGGGAATGGTTGGTCAATATTCGGCCGCAACAAGAATCAGTGAAGCTTCTTTCTTTATTCCTGTAGCACTTTCAGCCGCATTGTTTCCTGGAATTATTAATAACAGAGAAAATAAACCTTTACAATTAAAACGCTTAACACAAATATATTCTTTAATGATTTGGAGTGCTTTAATTATATCAATTGGTGGTTATTTATTAGGCGATTGGGTGATTGGGTTTTTATATAAAGATGGATTTCCATTGGCTCCTGAAATATTCAAAATTCATATTTGGATTACCATTCCAGTATTTTTTGGTACTGCTTGGGGTTCATGGTTATTGGCTTTAAACAAACAAAAACTAATTACCATTTACCAAGTTTTGGTGCTCATATTTATACTGGCTTTAGAAATGTATATGATTCCAAAATATGGTATAAAAGGCGCGGCATACAGTGTTGTTTTCTCGTATTTATTAAGTTTATTAGCCATCATATTTGTATACAAACCTAAAGAATCGGCCATGCTTTTCATTTCAGCATTGAACCCAAAAAATCTTTTTGATGTTTATAAATATTGGAAAGAAATGAAAAGTTTAAAGTAATAAAAACTTTAAACTAGTATTTAATAAGTAAACTCACCATGAGCTGTTTTTATAAGCAATTCATTCTTTTCAGCAGCCTCTACTCTTCCTATTATTTGTGCAGGAATTTGGTATTTATTTGCTAAAGCAATTAAACCTTCGGCAGTTTTTTCATCGGTATAAAACTCCAACAAATTTCCCATGTTAAACACTTTGTACATTTCGTGCCATTCGCTATAGCTTTGGCTTTGAATCATGCTAAACAGTGGCGGAGTTTTAAAGAGATTATCTTTAATAATTTTAACGTTTTTTACAAAATGTAAAACCTTTGTTTGTCCGCCACCAGTGCAATGAACCATGCCATCTATTTTATCAAAATAGTTTTCAAAAACTTCCTTTATAATTGGGCTAAAAGTTCTGGTTGGTGAAAGAATCATTTTACCAACGTTTAATGGATTATCAGAAATTTGCTCACTTAATTTTAAACCACCAGTATATACCAAATCATCTGGAACTTGTGGGTCAAAACTTTCACTAAATTTTTTGTAAAATGACGACAAAACATCATGACGGGCCATGGTTAAACCATTACTTCCCATACCCGCATTGTATTCTTTTTCGTACGTAGTTTGCCCAAAACTGGCAAAGCCAACTATTACATTTCCTGCTTTTACGTTATGATTTGAAATAATTTTACTTTTTTCAATTCGTGCTGTAACGGTTGAATCCACAATAATGGTGCGCACTAAATCGCCCACATCGGCCGTTTCGCCACCCGTAGAATGAATATTTATTCCATGCGATTGAAGCATGGCTACAAACTCTTCGGTTCCTTCAATAATGGCTTGTATTACTTCACCTGGAATTAAGTTTTTGTTACGTCCAATAGTTGATGAAAGTATAATTTTATCGAAAGCACCAACACATAACAAATCGTTTAAATTCATGACAATGGCGTCTTGCGCTATGCCTTTCCATACTGATAAATCGCCCGTTTCTTTCCAATACAAATATGCTAAACTCGATTTTGTTCCTGCACCATCGGCATGCATAATATTGCAAAAATTTTCATCACCACCCAAATAATCAGGAACTATTTTACAAAAAGCTTGGGGAAACAATCCTTTATCCATGTTTTTTATAGCTGCGTGAACATCTTCTTTTTGCGATGAAACGCCACGTTTCATGTATTTATCGTTGGTCATTTTGAAAAAATTAGGGAACAGATTTAAAGCTTCAAAGATGCTTAAAATATTTTACTAAATAAACAGAAAAAGGAAAGTCAGTTATGAAATAGTGCTACAATTTATTTATTATGCTAAATTGTGTCTATTTCACAATCAAGATTCCACCATTTCCAACTTAAACACTTCTAAAGTTTTTAATTGATAGTTGGCTAATTGCCAATAAAGTTCTTGTTGTTTTTCGGCTTCGGGAACTACAATGCATTTCATGCGAGCTGCTTTGGCAGCTATCATTCCATTCACCGAATCTTCGAAAACTAAACATTCAGTTGGCAATACATTTAACATATTGGCAGTAGTTAAAAACACACTTGGATGTGGTTTTCCGTAAGGTTCAAACTCGGCACTTACCAATAAATCGAAATAATGGCGAATGTTCAGTTTATCAACCACTACGTTTATTAAACTCATGGCGCTTGACGATGCTAAAGCAATTTTATAACCATTGGCTTTGCAAAGCTCCAAGGTATGAATAACACCCGGCAAAGCATCAGCATTTTCAATGATTAATTGTTTAACAGTTTCCAAAACATCGGCTTCTACTGCTTCAAAGTTTTTTTCGCCCCAAGCTTGGTAATTATACCAATGTTCAACTACTTCACTTAACCTAAAACCCATTACTTGACGCAACAATTCATCGTTTAGGTTTAACCCTAATTTACCAAAACAATTTTTTTCAGCTATTTTCCAATAAGGTTCCGAATCGACCAAAAGGCCGTCCATGTCAAAAATAATTGCTTTAATCATTGTTCTTTAATAACCCAATATTTTAAGCATGGTTTCAGGCGCTTGTTGCTCCGCAAAAACTTGATAGTTTAAAGTTCCATCTTCGTTTTTATCAATAATAATATGCTTTGGCGCAGGAATTAAGCAGTGTTGAATTCCACCATATCCGCCCAAACTTTCTTGGTAAGCGCCTGTATGAAAAAAACCCATTACCAATGGTTCTGCATCTTCTGTTTTGGGCATAAATACTTGGTTGGTATTGGAATCACTGTTATAATAATCTTGACTATCGCAGGTTAATCCCCCTAAATTGATGCGTTGAAACTCTTTGTCCCAATTATTAGCTGCTAGCAAAATAAACTTTTGACCAATTCCCCACGTGTCGGGCAAAGTAGTAATGAAAGAACTGTCAATCATTAACCATTTTTCCTTGTCGTTTTGTTCTTTTTCACCAATTACCGAATATAAAATCCCACCACTTTCGCCAACTGTAAACGAACCAAATTCTGTAAAAATATTTGGCACTTCTATGTTTCTGTTATCGCAAATGGTTTTAATATAAAATACAATTTGATCTAT
>CAMCQX010000048.1 GCA_945876985.1 Chitinophaga pinensis | reverse complement strand
TCGTTTAATTCAGTATAAGCATTGGCTATTTCTTTGCCATTTACCATTAATTCAAAACGCTCCACCAAGCCTTCTTTACTTCTGTGTTTTTTGGTTAACGGACTTAACTCAACTGGATAATCAATAATAAAAGTTGGTTGGTCAAAATTACCTTCGCATTTTGCACCAAATATTTCATCTATTAATTTACCTTTACCCATGCTTTTATCAGTTTTGATATCCATTTGCGCACAAGCAGCCACAAGGGCTTCTTCGTCCATATTACTTACATCAAAACCGGTAAAATGTTTAATGGCATCGTAAATAGGAATTCGTTTGAAAGGTGCTTTAAAATTCAATACTTTTTCGCCTACAGTTACTTCAGTAGTTCCGTGCATTTCCGTAGCAATTTTTTCCAATAATTGCTCAGTAAAATCCATCATCCAATTGTAATCTTTGTAGGCCACATAAAATTCCAACACAGTAAATTCAGGATTATGTGTTCTGTCCATTCCTTCGTTACGGAAATTACGACTGAATTCATACACAAAATCAAATCCTCCAACGATTAAGCGTTTTAAATATAACTCATTGGCTATTCGTAAGTAAAATTGAGTGTCTAATGCGTTATGATGTGTAGTAAAAGGCTTTGCAGCAGCACCACCAGGAATGTTTTGTAAAACCGGTGTATCCACTTCTAAAGCTCCATGGTTATTTAAAAAATCACGAATGGTTTTTATCATTACACTGCGTTTGATAAAAGTATCTTTTACATGCGGATTTACAATTAAATCGGCATAACGTTGGCGGTAACGAAACTCAGGATCAGTAACTGCGTCAAAGGTTTCCCCATCTTTTTCTTTAACAATTGGAAGTGGTTTAATAGATTTACTTAACATTACTAAAGTTTTGGCATGTAACGAAACTTCACCTGTTTTGGTGGTAAACATATAACCTGTTATGCCAATAATATCGCCAATGTCTACCAATTTTTTAAAAACGGTATCGTATAAAGTTTTGTCTTCATCAGGGCAAATATCATCTCTACGCACATATATTTGTAATTTTCCCGCACTGTCTTGCAATAACACAAAACATGCTTTTCCCATATCGCGCACACTCATTACTCGACCAGCAAATGTAACGTGTTTCATTTCCTCACTTTCCAAATCTGCGCTATACTTTTCTGTTGCCTCAGTTGATAAATGAGAAATAGGAAATAAAGCCGGTGGAAATGGATCAATGCCCAAAGCACGAAGATCTGCTAGTTTTTGTCTGCGTAATAATTCTTGCTCGCTGTGTTGAATAATCATAAATAAATAATTGCTAATATTTTAATGAGGGCAAAAATAACATTTCGAGCGCTTAAATGGAAAATTATTTAAATAATGTAAAAACATAAACAAAAATTATTTGTATACTACTTTAATATGTATATGCATGCCCTTAATTATTTATCCTTTTTATTGATTATTTTATCTCTTATGTTAATCATAGATATAATTATAAACTTTAAAAAACCTACAAATCTTAAAATAGTATTACTTTTAATTCCTTTAGTATTAATGGTTCGTGGCTATGGATATATATACTTGTTTCATTATGAATACAATCGATGGTTAATTGAAATGCCATTATCAATAAACGCAGCTTTATCACTTATTTTTGTTTCATATTTATATTATAATAAATTTCATTGGTTCTATGTTTCTTTCTCAGTACTTTTCATTTTAATCGGAATGGGTTTTCAAATACATTATTCTTACAAACACATTGAACCAAACATCCCTTTAATTAATGTTTCTAATGAATTAAAGGTAATCAAAGGTATTTTTAGCATAATTTCCTTCTTTCTTTTTCTCCAACTTTTTTATAAAATAATTTTATCTTTTAATCCAAATAATCAATATACAGTTAATTTTAAAAAATGGTTAATGCTATTATTTGCTGTTTTTATAGTAAACTTTTCCATGCTTTTTATATATCAAATAATAAAAGTTAAAGTAGAAATAATAATAATAATAATAAATATTCTAATTGTAATTTTATTGTTTTATAGGCCTCGCTTTTTTAATGTAATTAATTTAAAAATTGTAAATAATTTTTCTTTTGAAAAGAAAAATAATGAAAGCGTTTCAGAGCAATTATTTAATACTGTATTTTTTGCAGAACTGTATTTTTTAAATAATGAAGCCAATATTGGCCAATTTTGCAATAAATTAAATATTAATCCAGAAATTTTGAAGGATTACATAAATACAAATTACCAAATGACATTTATTGATTTGATTAACAAAAACAGGGTTGAGTATTTTGTAAATTTGATTAAATCTGGAAAATATAATAATTATACCATTGAGGCACTATCACAATTAGCCGGATTTGGCTCAAGAATTCATTTATATAATAATTTCAAAAAATTTCATGGGGGAAAACCATCTGACCTTATGAAAATTGTAAAGTCTTAACTTTCTTTAGTTTTAATAATATTATAAAGCTAAAAAAATACTGTTAAAAAAATAATTAACAAGGTAAATACCATTCAAAACATACTTTTTTTGAAAATTAAGTTTTGATACTATTTTTTTGAAAAATGATTTTATCAAAAAAAATTAAATTCAAATTATTTTTATCCATTATTATAATTTTAATAATTTCTATATTTTTATTGTCATTTAAATTACCGGAAATTCAGGTTTTTAAATCATATACAAGGCCAATAAGCAAAGTAACAGTAGATGATACTAAAATTAATAAGCCAATAATAAATGCTATTAAAGTAAATGATTATCATAAAGTTGAAACTACAAATTTGGGAGTGAAAGCATATCAACAATTATCAAAACTACAATTAGTATTGATAAATATTTTTACAATGGTATTGATTTTTATGGGTTTTTTATTAAAAGTAAAATATTTTGATTAGATGATGGTAGATACTATTTTAATAAGTATTTGTTATATAATTATCTCAATTACTTTACTATCCATTATTGTATTAATAACAAAACAGTTTACTAAAAAAGAAGAATGTCCATATTGTAACAATACAATTGATTTGGAACGTATTAAAAAAAATCAAATAGTAAATTACATCCCATTTTCAAAAGTAATCCGCTTATTATGTTATAAGTGTCATCGCAGACATTATAGAATAATAAAATAGCTTAGAAATTAATTTCCTCCGCCTTTACAAGCATCTTCAATTACAATTAACAAAGGACATTTATTTATTTGATTAATAAAAACAGAGTTGAGTATTTTGTAAATTAGATAAAACCTAAAATAATTATAATTATACCATTGAAGCATTATCAAAATTAGCATTTGTATCAAGAATTCATTTGTATAAAAATTTCATGATGGAACACCCTCAGATCTTATAAAAGTCATAATTTTTTTAGTTTTAACAGAATTATTCAACTAAAATAATGCTGTTAAAAATAAAATTAACAAGGTAATTAGACTTACAAACATACTTTATCTTTAAATTAATATTAATGATGTTAATTTGTATTTTTAATTTATTAAAAAATTAAAATATTTTATCTTCAAATATATCCATAACATTTAAAACAATATTTTTATTAAAGTTGGAGGAAATTGAGAAGAAGAATAATAAATTTTCAATAAGTATAGATTTCATAGTAGAAAAAAAATCATTTAAAAGCTAGTAACTACTAAAAATATAATTTTAGGGATTTAACAGTAATCATCAATTATCAAGACTCCAATTAATATTGATAAAAATTTTTACTTTTTTCCTCATTGTTTTGGTTTTTTGGTTAAAAAAATATTAAATTATGATAGAAAATATTGATGTAAATTTAAGTTTTGTTATAAATATATGGTATATACTTATTATGTTTTTATTATTAATAATTTCTTTTTTAATCATAAAAAACTTTACCAGAGAAGACGTTTGTCCATATTGTAAAAACAAAAATGAATTAACCCGTGTGAAAAAAAATAAATTAGTTTATGTCATTCCATATATAAGATTAATCAGAATTTCATGTGGTGATTGTTTTCACAAACATTACAGATTGGTAAAATACCTTAGAAATTAATTTCCTTCCACCCATAATGGCATCATCAATTACAATTGTAAAAATCTTGCGCAAATTCGGCAGATATGTCAGTGTTTTAACTTGGTAACTTATTTGTATATTGCTGCATATAATTTTTAAATAAAAACAAAATGAAAAAAGGAAACATTATTTTATTAAGCATACTTGCTGTATTGGTTTTATTGGTATTTAATGCTTGCGGAAGCTATAATAACATGAATGAAAAACGTACAGTAACCGAAGGTGCTTGGGCAAAAGTACAAAGTGCGTATCAGCGCAGATTAGATTTAATTCCAAACTTAGTAGCTACCGTTAAAGGAGCAGCAAACTTTGAACAAAAAACATTAACAGACGTAATAGAAGCAAGAGCAAAAGCAAGCTCTATTCAAGTAGATCCTGATAAATTAACACCAGAAAATATTAAGAAATTCCAAGGTGCACAAGGTGAATTAAGCCAAGCATTAGGCCGTTTAATGGTAGTTTCGGAACAATATCCGCAATTACGTGCTACACAAAATTTTAGTGAGTTGCAAAGCCAAATTGAAGGAACCGAAAACCGCATAAAAGTGGAAAGGGACAACTTTAACGATGCAGTAACAAGCTATAATGTTTATATCAAAAACTTCCCACAAGTAATTTATAGTGGCATGTTCGGATTTGAGAAAAAAGGATTTTTTGAAGCCGATGCTGCTGCTGCAAAAGCACCGGAAGTAAAGTTTTAAAATAAATTTTATTGCGTCATTGCGAACAAAGTGTAGCAATCTCCAAAAATAAATAAGAGATTGCTTCGTGCCTCGCAATGACGTATTTTTAAATTGGTTTAAACAAACAAGCATGTCGGAATTATTTTTTAGTAAAGAACAGCAAGATAAAATTGTAGCTGCCATTCAAGAATCAGAGTTAAATACCTCGGGTGAAATTCGTGTGCATTTAGAACCAAATTGTACCATTGATCCAATAGATAGAGCGAAGCAAGTTTTTGAAGAGCTTAAAATGCACCAAACTGAGCTAAAAAATGGAGTTCTTTTTTACCTAGCATATTCCGATAAAAAGTTTGCCATTATTGGTGACAGTGGCATTCATCAAATAGTAACCGATTCATTTTGGAATGAAGAAAAAGAGTTGATGAAAACTCATTTTATACAAAAACAATTTACTGAGGGTTTGTGCACTGCCATTGCAAAAGCAGGACAAAAATTAAAAGAACATTTTCCGTATGAGATTAATGATACCAATGAATTAAGCAATGAAATATCGTTTGGAGGTAATAATGAAGCATAAAATTTTATTTATTATAGGTTTTTGCTTTTTTGCATCAAATTTATTTGCCAAAGATATTCCTCCAATTACCAATCCACCAATTTTTGTAAACGATTATGCCAATGCATTGCAAGCGCAAGAACGCGCTGCATTAGAACAAAAACTGTATGATTATTTTAAACAAACTTCTACTCAAATAGTCATTGTTATTGAGCAATCTTTAGAAGGTGATGATGCTTTTGGGTATTCACAAAAGTTGGCGCAAAGCTGGGGAATAGGTGAAAAAGATAAAAAAAATGGTTTACTTATTTATGTGGCTTTGGCCGAACGAAAAATGAGAATTCAAGTGGGATATGGATTAGAAGGTGCCATGACAGACGCCATTTCAAAACGCATTATTGACGGAATTTTAAAACCAAATTTTAAAGAACAAAATTATTATAATGGTTTCAATGAAGCTACCGATGCAATTATTAAAACCATAGCTGGCGAGGGATTTACCAACGATAGAAAAGCAAAATCTAAAGGATTTCCTTGGGGTTTAATTATGGTTGTAGTTATAGTATTAATTAGTGTGTTTTCAAAAGGTGGCAGAGGCGGACGTAGAGGTGGTGGCGGTGGAATAGCCGAAGCTTTACTTTGGGGAACATTGGCAAGTGGAGGTTTCTCTGGCAGAGGAAGTTCAGGAGGTAGCGGTGAAAGTGGTTTTGGTGGCTTTGGTGGCGGAGGTTTTGGAGGCGGAGGAGCTGGCGGAGATTGGTAATAAATAATATTGTAAAGAGGTTGCATTGCAACGTCTTTTTTATTTTTGAGACATAAAATAATACGTATTTACAATATCCATTTTTTTTTATTTAATATAAAATATTATCATTGAATTCTTTAAAATTCAAATGATAAACTACGATGCAGCTTTAGCAGAAATACATGGTATTTTGGGTAAATTAAGTTTGAACGATAAGCCATCAGGTATAAAAAATTTACAGAAATATGTTGGAACCAATTACCATTTTTATGTTTTAAAAAATCCAACTGTTCAGGCTGTTTTTAAAAAGGGATTTTCATTTAGCCGTGAACCAATACCTGTTCAAATAGAATTTTATACCCAACTTTGGAATGAAAGTAATTGCTATGAAATCATGAATTTGAGTTTGATGTATTTGGCCATTTATTGTAAAAAGCATAAAGACTTTGAGGCATTTTTATTAGCTAAAAGTTTCTTGTTTAAAATAGATAATTGGGCGCATAGCGATTTTTTATCAAGTATTATTGGGCGGCACATGATTTATGCCGAAAGCAATATTTACAAAGAGCTATATACTTTAAATAATGCTGAAAACTTTTGGGAAAGACGAGCAGCTTTAGTTCCATTATTGTTTCATTTAAAAAGCAAAAAATCCAACTTAACCATGAATCATTTTTATGATTCCATCAATCCTAGAATTTTGGATGAAGCATACTATGTTCAAAAAGCAGTGGGTTGGTTATTGAGAGAATTTGGCGAAAAATTTCCAAATGAATTGTTGTCATATTTATACCAGAACGCATATCAAATGAGCAGCATCGCATTTGCAACAGCCACCGAAAAAATTAGTTCAACAAATAAAGAAAAATTGAAGTTAATTAGAAAAGAATTTAAAAAACTTAAAAAAGTATAAAAATTCAAATCAGATTTTATATTTTCGTTTAATAAATTTACTTCTATGCTTGAACAATTAGACATTACAAAAATTTTATTTTTAGATATTGAAACTGTTCCTCAGTTTCCTAGTTTTGGTCAAGTACCTGAAAGGTGGAAAGCACTTTGGGAAAAGAAATCAAATAGTATAAAAAGAGATTCCGATTTAACAGTTGATGAGCTATATCCTCGTGCTGGAATTTATGCAGAATTTGGAAAAATAGTTTGTATTTCGGTGGGATATTTTAGCAGTGCTGGAAGCAGTTATCAGTTCAGGGTAAAGTCGTTTTATAGCCACAATGAAGTAGAGCTTTTAAATGATTTTTGTAAAATGATTACGAAACATTTTAATAATCCCGATGATTTATTATGCGCACATAATGGCAAAGAATTCGACTTTCCTTACATAGCTAGAAGATGCGTAATCAATAAAATTTCATTGCCAGAAATGCTAAATACAGCGGGTAAAAAACCTTGGGAAATAAGGCATTTAGATACCATGGAATTATGGAAGTTTGGCGATTATAAAAGTTTTACTTCTTTAGATTTATTAGCTGCATCTTTTAATATACCTACACCAAAAGATGACATAGATGGAAGCCAAGTTTGGAAAGTTTATTGGGAAGAAAATAACTTAGAACGCATTCAATTGTATTGCCAAAAAGATGTAATTACAGTAGCACAATTGATACTTAGTTTTAGAGGTGAAAATTTGTTGAGCGAAGAATATATTATTGCTGTTTAAAATTGCTAAATCCAACCTTTTCTACTGAACCACTGATAAATAATAATGGTTAGCAAAAGCATAAAAATCAAAATACCTGGATAACCATATTGTTGGCTTAATTCTGGCATAAACTGAAAGTTCATTCCATAAATTCCAACGATGAAAGTAAGAGGTAAAAAAAATGCTGAAAACACCGTTAAAACTCTCATTACATCGTTGGTTTTTTGACTCGATAAGGAAATATAAATATTCAATAAACTGTGACTGCTATCGTATATTTCTTCTGTAATGGTTTCTACTCTTACATAAGTATCTTTTAAATCTTCGTAAATAGTATTGTGTTTGTGTGAATTTCCTAATTGCTCAAAAACTGCTTTAGTAAGAGTAAACAAGCGTTTTTTTACATAAATTTTCCTTTTAATGATATATAGATTTTTAAGTAAATCAGGTATTTTATTTTTCAAAAAAATTCTTTCTTCAAATGAATCTATTTCTTTGTCAATAATATTTAATGGATCTTCAAAGGTTTGCAAAGAATCTTTGATAATTTTACAAATAATATCAAAAGGTGATTTACAAATACTGCCATTGGCATATTTTTTTGCCACACCATTTATTACCAATGACTCGTGGCGGTGAATGGTAATTAAAAAATCTTTTCCGTAAAAAATAGCAATTTTTCGTGTTAATTTTTGAATACTATCTGCATTTAATTCACACAAATGATCGTAATTTCTAACTATAAGAAAATTCTTGTCTTCAAATTGTTCAAATTTAGGCAAATGCTCCGGATCTAAACAATCTTTGATGGAAGTTTCAGGTAAGTTATATTTAACGGCCAAATCAAGTAATTCTTGCTCAGTTGGTAAATTTACATCTATCCAACTGAATGTATGTTCCGATTGATTTTTTAAAGCGATTAACATAGTGGCAATTATCTATTTTTCTTTTGAAAATAAAAAAGCTTCTGAACTTAATTGTTCAGAAGCTTTTTGAAAATTTATAAAGAATTTTAAACCAAATTCATTTTGATACGTTTGCCAATTTCTTCAATATCGGCACGGAACTTTTTATCAGTTTCCATCAA
>CAMCQX010000047.1 GCA_945876985.1 Chitinophaga pinensis | reverse complement strand
TGGTTCAATATGCTTTATGAATTAAACGATGATTTGAAATACAAAACATTAAGCAGCGCTGACGTTGAAAATTATATAACTAAAAGAACTCGTTACAATTTTGCTCCGTTTTTTAACCAATATTTACGAAAAGCAGCATTGCCAGTTTTTGAATATCAATTCATTGAAAAAGAAAATATTTTGGAACTAAAATACAGGTTAACAACCAACGTGAGTGGATTAGAAATGCCTATAAAAGTAATGCTGAGTACTGGTAAATTTGAATACATTATTCCTGCTAATCATTGGAAAATAGTGGAATTACAATACAGCAGCAGAGAAAATTTCAAAGTAGATACTGATAATATTTTGATAGAGGTGAAGGAAGTGGAGTAAGTGTTTAAGTGTTTAGGGCAACGAATTTTTTAATTCATCATTCAACACCCAACATCCAAAATTTCTATCCTTCAAATATTCCTAAAACTTCCAAAATATTGTTCAATTCGTCAAAGTCTTTTACGCCAGTTTTTTCTTCATCGCCACCTGTAATATTTAAAGCATAAGGTTGGTAGCTTGCTATAATTGCTTTTATTGTTTTTGATGAAGTATTTAAACCCCAAAATATTTTATGATTGGCACAAATTTCTTTTAATTGTTCTTCAGTAATTGAACTATTTTCATGGCTTATAAATAAATGAAACGCATCTACTTTAGTTAAATATAAAGCTATTTCTGCTGTTAAAGTTTCTTTGTTTAACAGGCTGATATCTATTTTTTTTATAATTGGTTTGTCTATTTCTACTAAATCTGCTGGCATTAAATGATTGTTTATTTCTACAATATCAATGTTCAACATTTCAGTTATAGCAATTATTTCATGGATAGATTGATTGCCAAATTCCGCTACTACAAAGCATCCGCTGGTCCAATCTATAATTTGTTTTGCTTTAACAGGTGGAATATAATTTACGTTATTGGTATCAAAACAAAAGCCCATGTATTCAATTCCGGCTGCTGCTGCAAAGCGTGCATCGCTTAAGTTTGTAATATTACCTAACTTAATTTTTACAGTTTGGTGGTTCATTTATACTTATTTTTTTTTATAAATTGGCACATTGCTGCAAGCTTCGCCATACATTAAACTTTTTACTACAGGCAATAATTTATTACTTATGGCTACATATGCAGAAACCGGCATTTCGTTATGGCTACAGCCTTTAATAATTATTCTTTTATCAGTATAATCATTTGCGTTTATTTGAGCAATTGCATCGTTATATAATGTAATTTCTAGTTGTTGTAAATTGCCAAAAACACAAAGGTTTGCATATTGCTGAACAGCAGCAGCCAAAAGCATATAAGCCCAAGTAGGAACAATGGCATCGTTGCTACAATAAAATGCAATATTCTTGTTTTGGTATTGCGTCCAATCGTGGGTTTTAATACATGCTCTAAAGTCTTTTTCCTTTAAAATCATTTCCCTAAAAAGCCAATTTTTTATATCAAATAAAATACGTTCACCCGCATGGCATAATAGCTCCAAATCGATGGTAACTAAACCGCTGTTAGCAATTTTATTTTCAATTAAATCAGTTTCTTGCAATTCCATTTTACAATATTTTTATCTAACAATCATGGTTCTAGTAATGGTTTTTTGACCCATCACTTGTACCACATTGGTGTCGCTTTTTATTCCACTTTGAGCGCGTAAATAATAATTACCTTGTAAAATATAACCAAAATCGGCAGTGCCATTTATGCCAGCAACTGTATTGATATAAAAATTTCTTTTCAAGTCTTCGTAAGTTGGATACAAAAAAACTTGGGCATCATTAATAATAGCATTGTTATTAGTTCCATCTAACACCATTACTTTTAATCGTCCTGAATATTGTGAACTATCGGAAGTAATGATTGTTTGACTCGGATTAGGATTAGTTTCGGTTTTAGTACACGCCATAAAACCTGTTAAAATGATTGCAGCAAAAATTATTTTATTCATATTTTTTTTTGTTTATTTTATTTCAGAAACTTTAATTGTATTTACTCTAGATCGTTGTGAAATAGGCATACTAGCTGTATTTATTACTAATTGTCCTGGTTTTATAAAACCACCTTTTAATAAATTATCATTCACATCTTGCATAGAATCGTCAGTGCTTTCAAACTCGCGGTATAAAAACCCACGAACGCCCCATACTAAGCTTAAGGTATTAACCAAACGTGGGTTGGTAGTAAAAATAAATATACTTGCTTTAGGACGGAATGACGAAATTTTATAAGCTGAGTAACCCGAAAAAGTCATACCAACTATGGCATCTGCTTTTAAGTGATCACTTACTTTAACTGCTGTAAAACATATTTCATCTGAAAAAAATGTTTCACTTTCGGATGATGGTCTAACACCTTTAAAATAGGGAGCGTTGGTATTTGTTTCCACTTCCAAAATAGTTTTTCTCATGTACCTGATTGCATCTACAGGAAATGCACCAACACTGGTTTCAGCGCTTAACATCACCGCATCGGCACCATCCATCACTGCATTTGCAATATCGTTTAATTCAGCACGAGTAGGAACCGGACTTACTATCATGCTTTCCATCATTTGGGTAGCAATGATTACAGGTTTACTGGCTTCAATACATTTTTTTACAATGCGTTTTTGAATAACTGGAACTTGCTCCATTGGCATTTCCACACCCAAATCGCCACGAGCAACCATAATTCCGTCAGAAACTGCAATGATTTTATCAATATTGATGACTGCTTCTGGTTTTTCAATTTTTGAAATAACGCGTGGTCTCCAATCATTTAATTCTATAATATTTTTAAGAAAAATGACATCGTTTTCATTTCTAACAAATGAAAGTCCAACCCATTCTACTTTGTTTTCAATACCAAATTTCAAATCATCCAAATCTTTTTGTGTCATGCTTGGAATACTCATGATGGTATTTGGTAAATTGAAGCCTTTTTTGTTTGAAAGCCAACCACCTACAATTACTTGTGCTTTGATTAAATTTTTTCTATTGGTTTCAATTACTTTTAATTCTAGCTTACCATCATCTAATAATATACGTTCACCTGGATTTACGTCTTTAGGTAAATTTTCAAAATTTACATAAACACGGTTACTTGTACCCATGCATTTTTCAGTAGTAACTTCTATCATTTCGCCATTGATAAGTTCTACTTTCCCGTTTTCCATTTCACCAACCCTTAATTTGGGTCCTTGTAAATCAAGTAACATACAAACATTGGTTCCTAGTTGTTCATTGGCTAATTTAATATTATCAATTACTAGTTTATGGTCCTGGTAAGTACCATGTGAAAAGTTAAGGCGACAAACATCCACTCCTTCTAATATTATTTCTTTCAGTTTTTCTAAACTGCTTGTTGCGGGGCCAATGGTTGCTACTATTTTGGTACGATTAAAAAGTATATTATTCATGATATATTTATCTAAATTTCGGTTATAAAATTAAATTTACTTTGTGTTTCAGCCTTTTTTGGTCTATTTTACTAATGAGCTGAATTTCATTTATAGTTTTCATTTTTTTTAAAAATAACTTCTCATCAAAAAATGTCAAGCCACCTTCTATTAAAATAAAATATTTCATGGCTCTTAGCTTTAGTTCAGTAAAAAGCGAAACATTGTCATCGTAATTAGAGAAGAATGTGTACGTTAAATGGTTTAATTCATCAATATAAACGAATTTATCAAAGTAATAATTTTCGTTTTCTAAATCATTGAACCATTCAATACTGTTTTCTTTAGCCAAATCAATTGCTATTGCATGATTGATTAACCATGCTAATCGAGAATTTTTTTCATTACAAATTAAGCCGTAAAAAAAACTTTCTTCCTGATTGTCAATATTTAGCGAAAACTTTTTCAATTAAAAATCGAGCAAATATACTGTTTGTAAATGATGAAATTATTAAATTAATAATTTTTTGTGGTAAAAAATTGGTTTTAATTTTTAAAGACTAAATAAAGTAAAATTTGATTGATTAATATTAAAACTGTAGGAGTTGTTAGCCAATAGCTTCGTGCAAATTTGGCAATTTGCCCAAGTGTTTTAAATAGGTAATATGCGATTTGATAGCACTCAAAAGTGTTTTGTTTTCTATATGAGGAATGCCAAATTCGTTTGCAGTTTGCTTTACTATTTTAGCTATTTCGGGATAATGAACATGTGATATTTTATGAAATAAATGATGTTCTACCTGAAAATTTAATCCGCCAATGTACCACGACAATAGTTTGTTATTAGGAGCAAAATCGGCTGTTGTATTTAATTGGTGAATAGCCCAATCATTGGCTATAATTCCTTCCTTGTTTGGCAATGGATGGGTTGTGTTTTCTACAGTATGAGCCAATTGAAATACGGTTGTTAAAATTAATCCTGAAAAAAAATGCATCAATGCAAATCCTGCAAATACTTGGGCAAATAGCATATTAAAAAAATATACAGGAACAACAATCATTAAAGAAAAATAGAAAAATTTTATGCCAATAATTTTTGCCAATATGAATACATTTTCTTTTCTGTTGTTATTATTTACTCCATTTTTTGAAAACTGATAAAATTGAATAAAATCTTTTGCTACTGCCCAGTAAAAAGTTAATAAACCATAAAAAAAGAAAGCATATATCCATTGGAATTGATGAAAACTTTTTTGCTTGGTATGAGGCGAAAATTTCAATACTAATCTATCCGAAATATCATCATCTAAAAATGTAATATTGGTATAAGTATGGTGCAAAATATTGTGTTGAAGTTTCCAGTTAAATACTGAACCTCCTAATAAATTTAATGTATTTCCTAACCAATAATTCACGTTTTTATTAGCTGAATATGCACCATGGTTTGCATCATGCATCACACTCATTCCAATACCAGCTACGGCTATTCCCATGAAACTCCATAGCATTAAACTTACTCCAAAACTTGGTTGAAAAAATAGGATATAAATAAATGGTAAAATATATGCTAAAAGTAAAATGATAGTTTTAATAACCATTGTTGCATTGGCGTATTTAGAAATATTATTTTTAATAAAATATTGATCTACCCTGCTTTTAAGAATTGAGTAAAATTCAGATTTGCTTTGATCAACAAATTTTACTTGTGCTTTTAATTCCGACATGCCACAAAGTAAACTACTTTGAACTCATTTCTACTATTTACTTTGTTACTTTAAAAATATTTTTTAATTAAAACAATTCATTGTCCAAACAGCTTATCATTGTAATAACAATAAAAAATTATGAATAACTTTGAATTTAAAAACCCCACTAAAATACATTTTGGAAAAGGATTAATAGGAAAAATAGCAGCTGAAATTCCTGCTCATGCTAAAGTGTTAATGCTTTACGGTGGTGGAAGCATTAAAAAAAATGGTATTTATGAACAAGTAAAAACTGCACTTCAATCGTTTGAAGTGATAGAGTTTGGTGGCATTCCTGCCAATCCTGAATACAATGTTTTATTAAAAGCATTAGCAGTAATTAAAGAAGAAAAAATTAATTATTTGTTAGCAGTTGGCGGTGGATCTGTCATTGATGGAACAAAGTTTTTAGCATCTGCCGCATTATTTGAAGGAAATAATCCTTGGGATATTTTAGAAAAAGGAATAAGAACCGAAGTGGGAATGCCTTTTGGAGTGGTTTTAACATTACCAGCTACGGGTTCTGAAATGAATTCGGGTTCGGTAATTTCAAGGCATGAAACCAATCAGAAATTAGGAATGGGCGGACCAGGATTGTTTCCTCAGTTTTCTATTTTAGATCCTTTAGTTATAAGTTCAATTCCGGCAAATCAAATTGCTAATGGAATTGTAGATGCGTTTACTCATGTGTTGGAACAATACATGACATACCCAACAGGCGCTAATTTACAAGATAGAATTTCGGAAGGTATTATGCAAAATTTAATTGAAGTAGCACCACAAATTTTAAATAATCCTGCTGATTATAATTCGCAATGTGAGTTTATGTGGAGTTGTACTATGGCTTTAAACGGATTGATTCAAAAAGGTGTTCCAACAGATTGGACCGTGCATGCAATAGGCCATGAGCTTACCGTTTTATATGGAATAGACCATGCACAAACATTAGCCATTATTGCTCCAAGTCATTACCGTTATAATTTTGAAAACAAGAAAGAAAAATTAGCACAATATGCCACTCGAGTTTGGAATGTAAGCGAAGGAACTTTAGAAGAAAAAGCCAAAGCAGGTATTGATAAAACAGAAGCATTTTTTCATTCAGTAGGAATAAAAACGCATTTGAGTGAATACACTGATAATTTTAAGGAAGCTGCACCTTATATTTTTGATTCATTTACTAAAAGAGGTATATTAAAATTGGGCGAACGTCAAAATATTTCGCCAGCTGATGTGTTAAAAATTGTAGAAATGAGTTATTAATTCCTTTCATTTATTTATAAAAAAAACCGTCAGATATTCTAACGGCTTTTTTTTATGCTCCTATACAACTTTTTAAATCGTGTATTTGGCTTTCCCAAAGCTGATGGGTATATTTTTCCTCACTTTCCTCGGCATAATCTGTAATTACTAGAGCTACATCATCAGTTAGTTCATCAACATTTATATCAAATTCTAAGTATTCATCTTTTGCAGAATCTGTCCATTTAAATTTCATACTTTTATTGTTAACTTTTTTAATTAAGTCAGCGCTTGTTTCTTCACCTTCCCATTTAAATTTAAATAAGTTGTTTCTAATATCCACATCTACACAGAACCATTGTGATAATCCACTTGGAGTACTGATATAATTAAACAATAAAGCTGGGGAAGCTTTTATTGGGAATTCCATTATTATTTGTTTACGGGCCATTATTGCGCTATTTTTTAGTTATTTAGCGTGGGCAAATATAATTTTTACTTTCACACTGCAAAGTTTATGATAAAAAATTCTTAAACATTCCTACAAAACCACCACCACCCAAATTACTCAATAATCCTTGAATATTAAATGAATCATCATTCAGGTCGTTTGTTTTCAAAATTAATTGGTGCATGATTGTTGGAATTAAATTTTGAGAAATATGTTCGGCATCATTGTTATTTAATTCAAATTTAGCCAATAAACTTTCACTAAAATTTGATACCATTGCTAATACTATTTTATTGTTTGATAAATTGCCATTGCTTTTTAAAATTTCAGTTAATCCCGCTATATTTAATTTAGAAACTTCTTTTTTTAATTGACTAATAATTACGTTTACAGTTTCTGAAATTACAGCTTCTTTATTTTCATTTTTTATTGCTTGGTTATTTAGTATTAATTCAATCGAATTTTCTCTTATTAATTTTGTTAAGTTTTCAATCATTTGCGCTAAAATACAGGTTTTATTTAAATAGAAATATTATTTTTTTGTTTAAAGTATTTTTTCAGTTCATCCTTAGTAAACGCATTTAAACAATATTCTTTTGTAAGCCCGCCTTTACGTGCTATTTGTAAGCCATAATACATGTCTTTTAATCCATCAATATTATGCGCATCAGGATTTATACAAAGCATAATTCCTTTATTCAAGGCATAATCAATGTAACGCCAATCAAGGTCCAAACGGTATGGATTTGCATTTATTTCAATGGCAACTTTATTGGCCGCGCAGGCATCTATTATTTTTTCATGATTAATTGGATAACCTTCACGCAGTAATAATAATCTTCCTGTTGGATGACCCAAAATAGTTGTATAAGGATTTTCAATGGCAGAAATTAATCGGCTCATTGCTTTTTCTTCATTCATTTTTAAAATGCTATGAACCGATGCAACCACATAATCAAAACTGGCCAAAACATCATTCGCATAATCCATTTGACCGTTGTATAAAATATCGCATTCTATGCCTTTAAAAACAGTAAAATTGGGATTGCTTTTATTCAGTTTATCTATTTCAGTATGTTGGTTAATGATTTGCTCCTCACTTAATCCTTTTGCATAAAATGCAGCTTTACTATGATCGGCAATTCCGAAATATTTATAACCTAATTTTTCACATGCTTTTGCCATTTCGGCAATGGAATTTAATCCATCGCTCCAAGTGGAATGATTATGCAATGCGCCTTTTAAATCGCTGTATTCAATTAATGTTGGCAGCTTATTTTGTTTGGCTAATGCTACTTCATTTGTTCCTTCGCGCATTTCAGGAAAAATGTATGGCAAATGAATGCTTTTATAAATTTCTTCTTCGCTTATACTTTGCTTGTTTATTGCATTTAAATCTAACAATGCTAAATGTTTTTCATTGGCTGTTTTTTCAAACAATTGCCAAGTAAAATCTTCCTTTTTACAGCATGATATTACAACAGGAATTTGTTCGTATTTTCCTTTAAATTCAATAGTATTATTATCAATTTCTGTAAATAAATTACTATCAATTAAAGTGTTTTTGGTTTCATTTATATCATTGCTTGCTACCAATATTTCAATGGCATCTATCACTTCCATTTTTCTTCTTATTGCACCGCAAAGAGAAACTTTTTGAATGGTATTTATGCTTTGCAATTTTTCAACTAAATCAAATGCTTTTTGTTCCACTTTGGCATAATGAAACTTGTTAGCACTGGCATACATGAACTCAATTTGGTTAATCACACTTTGCTGTGTTTTTAAACCAAAACCTTTTGCTTGTGCTAATCTGTTTTCTTTACAAGCATAAAGTAATTCGCCTATCTCTTCTATTTCTAATTCTTTCCAAATAATAGCAATTTTTTTAGGACCAATGCCCTTAATTTTCATCATCATCAATACACCATCAGGCGTACTTGCTAATAATTCATTCAGCTCTTCAAAACTTTCAGTTTTATTAATTTCATCAATTTTAGCCGCTATTCCTTTACCAATTCCTTCTATTTTTTCTAATTCGGGAATCGTTAAATT
>CAMCQX010000046.1 GCA_945876985.1 Chitinophaga pinensis | reverse complement strand
CGATATTTGCAGCTCCGCATCAAAGTTGCTGTACATTTTAGCAAATAAATTTTCAAAGCCATTAAATACCGAAAGGATGATAATGAGTGCACAAGTTCCAACAATATAACCCAATAAACTGATGCTTGAAATGACAGTAACTGCATTATAAGTTCCACTCTTTTTTTTTGAAAAGAAATACTTTTTGGCTATTTTAAATGATAACGACAATGTATAAATTAATATGGGCAATAATAAAGCACTTGAAGCAAAAATTTGATATAATTTTACAACAACTTCACTTTGTATTTTTCGGCCATTTTTTCTAATTGCTCTTGGCTTATATCATGCACGTTTTTATTGTCATGGTATTTTTCAACGGTGATTACATAAAGCATATAATTAAACTCAGCAGCTAATTTAAAATAAGGTGTTAATTCCCAATCTAATGTAAAAGTATTATCAATAAAAACTTTTGTAATACTTTGTGTTAATGCTTGCTTACAAAGGCTTTCACATTGCTGATAAGCAATATAGTTTTCAGCAAAATTGAATACATATTCACCCGTAATTTTATCGGTAAAATAATTGTCAATGGCAAAAACTGGATACTTTTCATTTTCACTTAAAACGTTTGCCAAACTGCTTTTTCCCGCACCTGGCAATCCACGTAAAAGAATCAGATTTTTAGATTCCATTATGGAGCTGGAACAATTATTTTGTCAAATGCTTGTTTTGCCCAATTGGTTAAAATAGTCATTTGTTCAGCACTTAATTTTGTTTCAGTATGAATCAAAGTATACGACCACAAAGGCATTTCATGTTCTTCAATTACTTCACTAATTTCTTCAAATTTATGCTTTTGGCGTTTTAGTTTGTAGTTTTTAAACTCAGAAAAATTCAACTCTTTTTTTCCATCATTTACATGCCATTGCATCCATAAACCAATAGGTTGAATATTGGTGTACCAAGGATAACTGGTGTGGTTACTATGGCAATCATAACATGAAGTTTTTAATATTTTTTGTACCTCGGCAGGCACTGAATCAGCATGTAAAATATCGGTTTCAGCTAAAGCCATTCCTTCATTTTTTGTTGGTCTAATAAATTGTAGTATGATTAAAACTGCTACTAAACCCAATCCGAATTTTTTGAAGTTGAAGTAATTCATTTAATTATATTTTAAATTTTTCTTTTCGTTCCGATGCATCGAGAAATTATTTTTTCAAATTTCAAATTTCAAATTTTCGTCCCGATGCATCGGGATCTTATTTATTAATTCAAATTTTATATTATTATTTACTTTTCAGATATTCAACAAAGCTATTGATATGTCTGTCTTTTTTTGTCGGATAAATATCATCTATTGTAACCATAATTCCTGTTTCTTCTACATAACCAAAGTGGCTATTTACAGCTGTTCCAAACGTTTTCATGGTTGGACTTAAGTTCATGTAATTATTAAACAAAGGCGGAATATATTCACCTAAGGAACGTACCATTTTATTCAAATATAAATGTCCTTCTTTGAATGGTAAATCTTTGATTGTTTTCAAAAATTCAGTGCAATCGGTTTCTCCTTTTAATGGATTTGGAATAATGACTAAGCCTTCATTTTCTGGGAAATAAAAATCCATGAATGCCAAAATATAATCGCGGGCTTCTTTACCAAAATGTTGGTAGTTAGTAACTTTTCCGAAAAAATATTTAATATGAGGATGTAAAACTGTTAAAGCGCCTAATCCATCCCATAAATTATCTAAACTAAAAAGTCCTTTACGATTATCTAAAGAAGGTTGATATTGAGGTTGAACAAAACTTCTTCCCAATTCAATGGTATAAGGAAAATATTCTGTTTTTAGTTTTTCGCTGTAATTAAATATTTCAGCAGTTGAAAGGTGGTAAAAACCATTTTCGTCAAGCACATCATTACACAAAGCATATCGGTACCCACCCACTATTTCTTCATCTTCTGGATTCCAAACGATGAGTTGTTTGTAAATATATTTTCCAGTGTCGTGCTCATCAATGTCAGCACTTTTAGAAGATCCGCCACCAGCTTCTCTGAAAGAAATTTCACGCAATCGTCCCACTTCCAACATTAAATTTGGAGCGCTATTACCATCAAAAATATATATTTGGTTAGTTATATTATTAGTTGGTCTTACCAACCTTTCGGTTGTAAGTTCACTTTTTATTAAGTCCCTATCTATTTTATCAACTATTTGCTGCATCAAAATTTATAATAGTTGCAAGATGTAAAAAAAAAAGTAATTTATTAGCAAACCAAAAAAAAATATCTTGCTTATATTCTTATTAGAATTTTATTTTTAAAGTTATTGCTTTGTTGGTTAAATAAATAACCATTAATTCTAACATAATTTGTTTAAAATGATAACTTCAATTTTTTATTTGGTAAAAATAGCAAGTTTATTTTCTTTCAATTGGTATATAAAATCTTTCAATGATTGAGCCCATTGACTAGCATTTTTACTTTTGTTAAAAACAGTTGATTCAATTGGTTTTCCAAAAGTAAATGTAATGGTTTTTCCATTTTGCTTAAACATTTCATTTCCTAAAAAAAACATTTCAATATTTGCCTTAATACCTAAGTGTTTTCTAATATTAGCCAAGTTGTAAAAAAAGTTACTATTTGCTGCATTTATATGAGTTGGAACTATTGGCAATTGGTGTTTGATAGCCTGACTGATAAAGCTTTTTTGCCATTGCAAGTCTAAAATTTTCCCCTCTTGTTTTCGGCTACATAATCCTGCAGGAAAAATCAAAATGCAATGACCTTCGCTGTATAATTGTTCTATTTTTTGCAAATTTTGTTTGGTATTGGTGCCATGTTTATTTACGGGAATAAATACATTTTCCAAACTCTTAAACGACATCAATAAATCATTTACAATAAACTTTAAATCGCTGCGAACTTTTCCTACTTCACCCAAAAAAGCCAATCCATCGGCACCACCCAAAGGATGATTGGCAGCTATAATTACACCACCAGTTTTAGGAATATTTTCTAAACCAATAGAAACTGCTTTTGCCCCCAAAGCAATAATTGCATTTGCCCCAAACTGAATGCCATTACTTTTTTCGTTTTCAACAACAAATTGGTTAATTTCTTCTTGGTGAACAATTCGTTTCACCCAACGTATCACAAACCCCGGTAATAGTTTATATAACTGAGGATTTTTATCGTTAAATGCTTTGTCTATGTTTATCAATTTTATGCTAATTTATAGTCATTGCGAGGAACGAAGCAATCTCTCTGTCACCATCAGATTGTCACGCTTCGCTCGCAATGACGTGTTTTTGTGTTCATTTTTTGTCCCGCATCCCGATTAGTCGGGAGCAGAAAAACGCAGATTTTTTTCAGCGTAAATCAGCGCAATCTGTGGGAAATTATTTATGGCCAATTATACAGTCAGTTCGAGCGAAGTCGAGAACCAGTTACAAATGTCTCGACTCCGCTCGACATGACCGTTGAATATCATTTTATTTAGCTAGCTGCTAGGAGCCAGCCGCCAGAAGCTGCTACCCGTTCATCAAATCTTCAATATGCCCCACTTCAATTGGAATATGACTCATCAAATCAATACAACCTTTTTCGGTAATTAATATTTCGTTTTCTAAACGCACACCAATGGCTTCTTCTTTAATATAAATTCCAGGTTCACAACTAAACGTCATGCCTGCTTTCATTGGTTCGTAGCGCATACCAACATCATGTACATCTATTCCTAAAAAATGACTAGTTCCATGCATAAAATATTTTTTATAAGCAGGCCAATTTGGATTTTGCTTTGCAATATCATCCGCAGTAATCAATCCTAATTTTACCAATTCTGCTTCCATAATTAATCCAACTTGCGCTTGATAATCCATCAACATTACACCTGGTTTTAGTAATTTTTTTGCTTCATTCATTACCTGTAAAACTGCATTGTAAACTTGCTTTTGGCGTGTTGTAAATCGTCCATTAACAGGCAAAGTTCTTGTCATATCACTGGCATAATTGGCATAATCAGCACCAGTGTCTATTAATATTACATCGCCATCTTTACATTGTTTGTTGTTATCGTTATAATGTAAAATGCACGAATTTTGTCCGCTTGCTACAATGGGCGAAAACGAATGTCCGTTGCCTCTGTTGCTAATGTATGAATGAATAATTTCTGCTTCTATTTCGTATTCCCACACATTTGGTTTTACAAATTTGAATAAACGATGAATCATTTTTTCGCTTAAACCCACCGCTACATTCATTAAATCTAATTCGTATTTCGATTTGATAGAACGTAATCTTTGAATAATTGGTGCTGCGCGTTCAAACTCATGCAAAGGATATTTTGCACGCATTTCGTTGGCAAAACGCAAGTCTTTATAAGGTGTATTTACCGTTGATCTGTCGTTTTCATTCAAACTTAAATAAATGTTATTTGCATAATTAATTGCAGGACGAATTTTTGCTTCAAAATCGTCTAACCAAAACACATTTTGAATACCACTCACTTCTTGAGCTTGCGCTTGTGTAAGCTTGTAACCATTCCATGTTACCATCAAATCGCTGGTTTGTTTAATGAACAAAGCTTCACGCATTTCGAGCGTTGGGCTATCAGGATAAATGACCAAAATACTTTGCTCTTGGTCTATTCCACTTAAGTAAAAAATATCGCTGTTTTGTTTGAATTTATGGGTAGCATCTCCATTCCAAGGATGCTCATCGTTGGAATTAAAAATGGCTATCGAATTAGCCTTTAATTGCTTAGCAAAATTGGCTCTATTCAGTTTAAAAAGTTCGTTATTGATGGCTTCGTATTTATACATAATGAAATATTTTCTTACTGCGAATTTATTTTATTTTTTGTAAATAAAATGATTATTGATAAAGTTACAAACTTTGCTTAATTATTTTCACAACTGACGCTCGCCTTGCAATGCTTAACAATAGCGAGAGCTTCGCTAATAAGGCCTGTTTATTGGTAGTTTTTCCATCATCCAATACCAGCAAAACTAAATCTTATTTCAAATTTTCTTTAAATCTACCATAAAAATGATGCATTGAAAATACATGTGGCAAACTAATACAAGATAAAAGAATAAAGAACATCCCAATGTAGTTGGTGAAATCTATAAAAAAAAGTAATATAAAAAGTAGGGCACCACCAGAACTAAAGGGTAACGATTTTAGCCAAAGGCTATAAGTAGACATCTTTAAATTATTTTTGAGGTGCCGCCAACCATGAAAACTATGTTGTACGATAAAATAAATCCCGAACGAAGCGAGGAGAGGAAGTGCGGTTGAAACAACTAAATAACTAAATGTAACTAGCATTCTCTTTGATTTAAAATACGCTATAAAAAGCAGTGAGAAGAATCCAATTGATAATTTACCAACTAAGATTTGATTTAAAGTTAATTCCTTAAAAACATGATGAATTTGCAATCCTTCAATTTGCTGAAGTACATCAGTAGTTTCTTTCAGGTGAAAAAATAAGATGGTGACCAAAACAATTAAGCCCCATAGGAAAGAAGGAAAACCCTGCTTTTGGTTCCATTCTTTGAAGTCTGTTTGACCAAAATGCCAAGCCGAAAAAGTGATGAAAATGATGAAAGCTATATCTGGTTGTAAAAGCCAAATGAAACCGAACAAAACTCCTTTGGCCAAAAATTTCAAAATATATATTACATATTGTTTTCGGCCTTTAATAATATTTTCTGTTAAATAATCAAGAGAACCATGGGAAAGACCAATACTTAAGAAACCAAAACCTAAAAATACCCATAATATTATACTCAATTGAAAGGCAAATAAAAATACTGAAAAAATAGTAAAAACAAATGCCAAAGAAGAAGGTGGAATATTTGAAAATCGGAAAGTAATATCTTTTAATGCAACTCGTAAAAACAAGAGTATTGGAAGTTTTGAAAAAATAATAATTTCTTTTGCTAAGGAAGATTTTTCACTCAAAAATGACAGTACCTCATTGATTGATTGTTGCTTAAATAAATGCTGAAAAATCTTCTTTCCGTGATGCGGTGTTTCCTCTAAAATTTTTAGTAATAAACGATCATAGTAATTGAATCGTTTTGGACTCTTTTTTCGTTCGAATGTTTGTTGACTGATCATAGATCCTACCTGTCTATTAGCATCTATTGCCATATTATGAAAAGCGTATCCGGTAGTAGATTTAATCATACTTGCTCTGGCACCCGTGTACACCCAGTTTTCGCCATAATTTACATTAGAAATTTTTAAATTTGACATCGGTATTACTCCTCTTTCTTTTTCTAAAATTTGATAAGAGAAACTAAATCGAGCAACATATTCATTTAACAATATTTCGGATTCTTCTTTTGTAATACTTTCTTTACCGAAACGTGTTACTTCCACTAAAGCGGTATTTTCGGAAAAAGGGAGCACATATACAAACTGGCAATAATTGTTTTGAGGGATATTGAAATCCATCATCCCTACTGTCGAGGAATCAAAGATATAATCGTTTGTTTTTATTTCCCAACCAAAGAAAGATTGCAATAAGTGGCTTTGGTTTTTTTTAGCTGACTCATAAGTAGGCGGCCTACTATCAAAAACTTTATTTGCAATTATTTTGGAATCAGATAAGTGAATGATAAATGATTCTGAATTTAAAAGTGGTTCACCGTTAAATACTTCATGGAAGTAAAATGCATGATGTACTTTGAGTTTTTCTTTTACTTTTGTGTATACATCAATTCCTCTAATGTGGAAATAATAAAGAGGAGATATGGTTTGATTTTCCCGATCAGATACTTTTATTTGCTGCCATTTTGAGCTAATCAAATCGGCTAAATTAAGCTTTAAAACCTCTTCTTCCGAAGACCAAAAGCAAAAATTTCGATCGTTTACATTTTTTTTACTAGGTTCAATTATTCCAATTTTTTTATTCCGCAATAAATCTTTTTCATCCATTTCTAAAAGCAATAAGCTATTAGCAGCACCCATCCCAATGAAAATGTAATCGAATGTTTCGGTTGATTTATTGATCATAACTTCTACAAATTGATTTAAAAAAAAGAAGCCATTTAAGTAAAATAAACTTAAATGGCTTCTTCATAGTAAATATTAATTAATCCTCTGATGTTCTACTCAAAGCATAAATAACTAAACCAAATCCTATTTTATTAATAGCATCTGCTATGTTATAAACTATATCCATAGCGTGAGAAGCTGCTGCTGGATCAGAAACCAACTGAATACCAAATAAACCACCTGGTGTTCCTAATATATATCCAAGAGGATAAATTGCCCAACCTACTAATACAAACCATCCAAGAATTCTTGTTGCTTTTGCAACTTGAGCTCCGGCTGTTTGAGCAAGTTTTGCTACTTCTCCAAACCAAACTAAGTAGGCTATGTAGAAATATGCACCACCTGATACAACTCCCCATAAAACACTATTACCTCTGTCAATTGTTTCACCAAAATAACCTGTAACTAACATTACTAGAGATGCAGCAATTAATTTCCATAATAAACCGATTTTTGCACCTGCTTTTTTGGTAATTAGATAGAATTCAACACACATTAAAGGCACCGTTAGAATCCAATCTACATAACGGAAAAATGTTGGAGAATCACCTGTTTCTAAGTTGTAACCTCTCATGTAATAATAATGAACGGCTGCAATAAAGGTAATGAGTCCTGAAACTAAAACAGAGGTTCTCCATTTTGGAGAAGTGTTGTTAAGTTCAAAAAAGAAAAATACTGATGCGGCCATCATGGCCATTGTTCCAATGAAGAACGTGAACGCAACATAGTTGTCGCTAGCAATTTTTAAGTGTTCCATTTTTTTTGTTTTAAATTTCCCCTACTCTTGAGGCTTTTCGGGTTCTCCTTGTTTTTAAATGATATCAACTTCATTTAGTTAATAACAACACAAAATTCTTTTTGTTTTAATTTTCAAAAAAATACTTTCAGGCTTGCACAAAACTGTCATAAGAATAGCAAGCAGTATTTTTTAATTACCAAATTACTTTTTATTCTTCAATTTCATTTGGTTTTTCAATTTCTTCTGCTAATTTTTTTTCAAATTTATTGTGTATGAAAAGCATTAAAAGTCCAAATAAAATTGCAGAAACTATCAAAACATTATTTATAATACCACTAACAGAAAAAGATATTCGAATTAATATAGTTGAAATAATAAACCCTGAGTTTCGAATAACTTTGTGGAATTCGTCAGTGTGAAAAAATGAAATTAATAATAATATTACATCAGCAATGATCAAAATATTAAAAAACTGTTCAAAGAAAATATTATTGATATTCTTGAAAGAAATTGCATTAGTTTCAATTGGTTGAAGAAAACCAAAACCCCAATTTAAAAATGAATAAATTGCAATAATTAATAGTATTGGCACCAACGCGGTAGCTATCCATTTTTTTGCATTTATAAATTTTGAAATACTTGAAGAATAGTTTATTTTATTTAAAGTATTTCTGTATATTTTGGTTCGTTGTATATGGAATAGATAAATTAAATAGAACAATAAGACCGATGTTACTAAATCAAAGGTAAACTGTAAATCATTTTTACTGTTAAACCAATCAGATAAAAGTGATAAATCTGAAAGATCTTTGAACAATCTTCTGATAATGATAAGGGCAATAATTTCATATTGTTTTAGAACATAAGTTGAAGTTGATTTTGGGAGGTAATAAATTAAAAGATAAACCTCATAAACTAATATAAAAGAGAAGGGAGTATAAATAGCAGCAATAGGATTTTTTAATAAATTAGACGGTTCGTTAATGGAAATGATATTAAAATGTATCAATCCAATAATTAATAAGTGAATTATAAAACTCACTAAAGCAATCCATAATATAACCTGTTCACTTTTTTCTTTTGTTTTATTTGAAAGAAGTTTAGGATAAATATTTTCCAATAATTTTGATAATTCCATGATAATTTCTT
>CAMCQX010000045.1 GCA_945876985.1 Chitinophaga pinensis | reverse complement strand
GTGTCCTCACCAACCGAATAAGATAGGTTTCATCCTTTACATGCGTCCTCGACTGCAATAGCGAAACTTCAAACAAATTACAATTAATTATTACTTCAACAAAGAGCCCCAAATAATTCTATAAATAATAAATTTATTGTCTTTTATTTTAAATGCAACCACCCATTTTGAAATTGTAATACATGAATAACCAAGAACCCTTAACAAATTGTGATTGCATTTTGCATAAGTAGCATTATCAATTGCAAATTGCTTAATTGATTGTTCAAATTTTATAGCAAATTTATTTCCACTTCCATGGGTATTTTTACTTTCAACAAAATCAGCTATTACATCAATTGCTTGTTTTGCTTTTTTAGTAAAAAATACATCCATTAATGTTTATATTTTTTAAAAACTTCGTCAGCGGCTATCAATATTTCATCCTCTTTATCTTCTGTAAAAAACGAAATTAGTTCATCTTTCATTGGCTCATTTACAAAACCTAGCGCTGCATTTTTAACGCTTATTGTTCTTGAATTATTTACATATGGAAGTTTGCTAAGTATTTCATCCAATTGTTGCGCATGTTCTTCAGTATCTATTTCAATGGTTCTAATAATCATATAACAAAAATAGTTTTTTTTTGAAATTGTTAAAATAAAAATATCCGTCCTCGGTTGAAAACCTCACCAAACAAATAGGAGTAGTTGGTTAGGAACACCACGAAAACATCTTCGTTTCTAAAATCGCAACGACCGATAAACAATCTTATTAACTGACAACTATCAACCATCAACTAACTTTAAACTCGTTCAAAAATTAATGCCACACCTTGGCCAACGCCAATGCACATAGTAGCTAAACCGTATTGAACATTTTGTTTTTGCATTTGATGAATTAAAGTGGTAGAAATCCTAGCACCACTTGCTCCTAGCGGATGACCAATTGCAATAGCACCACCGTTCACATTTACTATTTCTGGGTTCATTTGCAAATCGTGCATGCACGCCAAACCTTGCGCAGCAAAAGCCTCGTTTAATTCTACCAACCCAATTTGGTTCATGGTTAAACCCGCACGTTTCAACGCTTTTTGCGTAGCAGGAACAGGTCCAATTCCCATAATAGACGGATGAACACCAGCCATTCCCCTACTTACCAAACGAGCTATTGGCGTTAAATTATATTTTTTTACAGCATCTTCACTCGCTAAAATCAAAGCAGCAGCACCATCATTTATTCCACTTGAATTACCGGCAGTAACCGAACCATCCTTTTTAAATGCAGGCTTTAGTTTTGTTAAATCTTCCATAGTTCCCAAACGAGGATGTTCATCTTTATTAAAAATAATAGCATCACCTTTCCTTTGGGGAATGCTAATTGGTACAATTTCGTTCGCAAAAATATTTGAATCGTGGGCAGCTTGGTATTTTAATTGTGAAGCAAAGGCAAATTCATCTTGCGCCTCACGGCTAATTTTCCATTGCGCTGCAATATTTTCTGCCGTTTCACCCATAGCATACGGATGATATAATTCCGATAATTTTGAATTAGTAAAACGCCAGCCAATGGTGGTATCATAAATTTCGGGTGTTCTGCTAAAAGCAGTTTCCGCTTTTGCCATTACAAAAGGAGCACGGGTCATGCTTTCTGTTCCTCCGGCAATATATATTTCACCATCGCCACAAGCAATGGCACGGCTAGCATCAGCTATACTTTGTAAGCCTGAAGCACATAAACGGTTCACTGTATTGCCACCAACTGTAATGGGCAAACCTGCTAATAAAGCGCTCATTCGTGCCACGTTTCTATTGTCCTCACCAGCTTGATTGGCAGCACCAAAAATTACATCTTCTATTTCATTGATATCAATATTTGGATTGCGGGCTATTAAAGCTTTAATTACTTCAGCACCTAAATCATCGGGGCGAATGGTACTTAAAGAACCACCAAATTTACCAACTGGTGTGCGCACAGCATCAATAATAAAAACGTCTTTCATGGTTATATTTTTCTTAAAAAATTGTATGGCAAAGCTAATGCTACTTTTCATTTTTACAATTCCAATAAAGATTTATATGCTGCCAACGACTAGGTATTAAGAATTTAAAAGCGGCATAACCATAACTAAGAAAGGTTTTTTAAGAAAAAAATTTAAAAACCTTTGTTGTTTTGGTATAAATTGCAGCACTTTTAAAACATAAAAAAACCATGATTCAACGCATTCAAACCGTATATTTAATTGCCATTATCGTATTAACTTCAATCATGTTTAGCGGCAGTTTACTATCACTCAAACAAGCAAATCCTACCAATGGCGTAGAGGAATATGACTTAAATATATTTTATTTTAAAGTTACCGAAGTGCAAAAAAGCATGGTTGGTGGCCACGAAACACAAACCAGTATTTTAAAATCACAAACCATTCAATATGGTTTAATTGCCATTGCAGCCCTATTGATTGGATTAACATTAAGCATTATTTTTAGCTATAAAAACCGTGAAAAACAAATGAAGTTAACCCGCTTAAACTTTTTAGTCATGATAATGATGTATTCAGCCGTTTTTGCTAAAGCAATCAATTATATTCCTGGCTTTGAATTTGGAAAACTAATGCCCTATTCTACTCTTGGTGTCATGTTGATGATATTTAATTTATACTTGAATTGGCGTGTATTACGCTTAATTAAAAAGGATGATGATTTAGTAAAAAGTGCCGACAGAATAAGATAGTGTCAGCAGGAAAACTCCAATTTCTTCGTTATACTTGCTACAAAAATGGTCATTTGCGAAAAGCAAACTCCAATTTTTCTATCTTCGCAAGCCTCGAACTCAGAATTTTCTAATCAGACACTGCATTTTATTACTAAAAATTAGATAAAAACCAACTCAATAAAGTTGATTATTGTGTGCTAAAAATAGAGTTAGCGAAATAAATACATATATTGAGCAAAATTTATAAATATGAACATGCAATTTTATTTTTTAAAAAACAAACAATGAAATGCAATTTAAACACAAAAAATAGTTGAACTTTACTGACTTTAATTTTGACCAAAGGCTATTAGACGGCCTATATTCAATGGGCTACGACAAGCCAACACCTATTCAAGAATTAGCCATTCCATTAATCGTTGAAAACAAAGATTTGATAGCATGCGCTCAAACAGGAACGGGAAAAACTGCTGCTTATTTATTACCTATTTTAAGTAAAATAGTACAAACAGAAACGCGTAATTTAAATACATTAATTATAGCACCAACCCGAGAATTAGCGCAACAAATAGACCAACAAGTAGAAGGTTTTGCATACTTTTTGGGAATTAGTTCTATATCAATTTATGGTGGAACCGATGGTGCTGCTTTTGACCAACAAAAGAAAGCCATGCGCGAAGGTGCTGATATAATTATAGCCACTCCAGGTAGGTTACTTGCCATGCTTACTTCGGCAGGAAAAGTAGACATGAGTACACTTAAACATTTGGTGTTAGACGAAGCCGACAGAATGCTTGACATGGGTTTTAATGACGACATCATGCGCATTATAAATTATTTACCAACCGATAGACAAACTGTTTTGTTTTCGGCAACCATGCCGCCAAAAATTAGAACTTTAGCAAATAAAATATTAAAAAATCCGGAGCAAATAAATATTGCGTTAAGTAAGCCAGCAGCGGGAATATTACAGCAAGCATTCATGGTTTACGATGCGCAAAAAATAGCATTGGTAAAACATATACTAACAGAGAAAGAACATAACAGTGTAATTATTTTTGCTGGTACCAAAGAAAAAGTTAAAGAGCTGAACAAAGAATTGCAACGCAGCAAATTATCGATTAAAGCATTCCATAGCGATTTGGAACAATCTGAGCGAGAAGACATTATGCGTGCTTTTAAAAACAAAGAAGTTCAAATATTAATTGGAACCGATATTCTTTCGCGCGGAATAGATGTAGACGGAATAAGTTTGGTCATCAATTTTGATGTTCCACCAGATCCGGAAGATTATATTCACAGAATAGGCAGAACTGCAAGGGCTGAAAGTACCGGAACGGCTATTACATTTATCAATCAGAAAGATCAACGCAGATTTTTTAGCATTGAAAATTTAATAGGAGCTGAAGTTCCTAAATTACCATTGCCAGCATTTTTGGGTGAAGCGCCATTATACCAACCAGAAATAAAAGAACACCGACCGTATAATGATTTCAAGAAAAATAATGGTTTTAAAAAGAAACCAAAAGGAGTAAATCATTCAACTACACATCATTCAAAACCTCAATAAAACAAACATTAAACACATCATTTTTTGTGTAATATGGGACAACAAAAATTAAAACGTTTTGCAGAATTTGCAGTAATGAATAACTGTTTCGATTTTCCATTTCATTTAAAAGGAAAATGGCAAACGCAAGTATTTAAAAACCAAAATCCAATAATACTTGAATTGGCCTGCGGTAAAGGCGAATACACGGTAAATTTATCGCAACAGGATTTGAATACCAATTTTATTGGAATAGATATAAAAAGTAATAGAATGTGGAAGGGCGCTAAAATTGCGCAAGCAGAAAATTTACAAAATTCTGCATTTGTAAGAATGACCGTTCAAAAAGTAAATGAAGTATTTGAAAAAAATGAAGTGGATGAAATTTGGATTACTTTTCCTGATCCATTTCCAAAAGAAAGACACGAAAAAAACCGGTTAACGCACCCAGAATTTTTAGCTATTTACAAAGAAGTTTTAAAAGAAAATGGACCCATTCACTTCAAAACAGATGACGATAATTTGTTTGATTACACATTAGAAACATTAGCGCAATTGAATATAAAACCAGTAGAAATTATTAGAAATGTGCACCATGAAGCGCATAATTATGATAATTTAAGGAATATAACCACTCATTATGAAAAACTTTTTTCAGAAAGGGGCAGAACCATTAAGTATTGTAAATTTTACTTAAATAACCTGATTATCAGTAAAAAAAATACTGAAATTGATTTAAAAAATTCTAAAGAATTAGAATAAAAAATCATTCTGTTCGTAAAATTTCTGATAAGTTTCTGTTCCTACAAAAAAAGTCTTTGAACATTTAAAAAAATATATATTTTTGTTTTCTATGAATTTAATAAAACCATTAATAGTTTTTATAATAATTACATTATCTCATACTGCTGCAAAAGCACAACAAATTGAGCTAGGAATGCTATTTGGCACATCTCACTATTTAGGTGATTTGAGTGACGAAACTATCAATTTTAATAATACTTATTTTGCCACATCTTTTTTTGGAAGGTATAATTTTTCGGATAAGATTGCTGTAAAAGGTATGGTTAGTTATGGCCATATTAGTGGGGATGACAAGCAAAGTTCAAATGATGCATCAAAACTTAGGAACTTAAATTTTTATACAGATATTTATGAATTTAGTGCTCATTTTGAATATAATTTATTGAAAAATGATATAAAAAATTTAAGTAATCGTCCATTTATTCCTTATGTTTTTGCAGGAATTGGTGTATTTAATTTTAATCCTAAATCAGATTCAGTAGGAAAAGTATATGAATTACAGCCCTTAGCCACAGAAGGACAAGGTTCAACAACTTACAACGAAAGAAAAAAATATAACTTAACTGAAATTATGGTTCCATTTGGAATTGGTTTTAGAGCTAGAATTAGCAATGCATTTTTAATTGGATTTGAAACTGGAGTTAGATTTACAACCACCAATTATTTAGATGATGTAGGCGGTTACTATGCTGATAACAATGTTGTAAAATCAAACACTGGAGCTACTGCTGCTTTCCTTTCCGACAGAAGTACTGAAATTGATCCAACACATATTCGTTTTAAAGATACCGTTTTGCGTAGCAATAAAGAGAATTTTGAAAACGATTTATATTTTATTTCTGGAATTACTATTAGTTATATGATTCGTTCAAGAGGTCAAGGGTGCCCTACCTTTTTCAACTAAAAATAAACTCTTTGAAAAAGCTTTTCTTTATACTTTTTTTAGTAAAATTTATTACTGTAAATGCACAACGAGTAGATGTTGGATTTGGAATAGGACTGTCAAATTATTGGGGCGATTTAGCACCAAGTATTTCATTTGATGAATCAAAAGTCACTTCAAATGTATTTGCACGGTTGAATTTAAGTAAAGTTTGGGCTTTAACAGGCCAAATTACTTCGTTACAAGTTAGTGGAACCGACAAGAATTTTGACTTTAACAAATCTCGTAATTTAAGTTTTACTAATACTATTACTGAATATGCCGGTTTAGTTGAATATAATTTTGCTGATTATGGTTATGGTGTTTTAGATAGTAAAATAACTGGGTATATATTTGGCGGAATGGCATATTTTAAATACACACCACAAACAGTTTATGCCGGACAAACAGTTAATCTTCGCGATTTAAAAACTGAGGATGTAATTTATGGAACTTATTCTTTTGCAATACCATTTGGTATTGGCGCAAAATGGATTTTTGCCAGAAACTTAAGTTTAGAAGCAAACTTTAATATTAGAAAAACTTATACCGATTATATTGACGATGTAAGTGGTAAATATGCAGACTTAAGCAACAGCAGTTTAAGAACGCAACAAATAGCTGATAGGAGTTACGAAGTTATTGGTTCTAAGCCAAGCGTTGCTGGCACAAGGAGAGGTTCTGATAATTATAATGATTGGTACATGACTTTTACAACTTGTTTGGCATACAGATTACCAGGCAGAATAAAATGCCCTAAATTTTTCTAGAATTTGTTTATTAAATTTTCCTTATCAAAAGCGTTGCTGCTTTGTTTTATAAATTGATTCAATTCTTTTAAGAAATCTTTTCGTGGTAAATTAACAGCGCCCATGCTCATTAAATGGGGATTTTCAATTTGACAATCTATAAAGTGGAAATCAAATTTTTGAAGGTGTTGGCATAAATAAATAATAGCTGTTTTACTGGCATTACTCATGGTACTCACCATGCTTTCACCCATAAAACATTTGCCAATGGCAACTCCATAAAGCCCACCAACTAATTTATTTTCAAACCAAACTTCTACACTATGTGCATGGCCTTTTAGGTGTAAAATATTATAAATATCTTCTATTTCTTCGCTAATCCAAGTGCCTTCATTTTTTAGCCTTTCGGTTCTGCAAAGCCTAATTAATTGTTCAAAATCTTTATCAAAAGTAATATCAAACTGCTTACTATTAATAAGCTTCTTCATACTTTTTGAAATATAAATTTCACTTGGGTAAATAACAGTTCTTGGATTTGGGCTAAACCACATGGGAAATTCTGGGTCATTGAACCAATGAAAAATTCCTTTCCTATAAGCTTTTAAAACCAAGTCGGGACTCATTTTTCCTCCAACGGCTAGTAAACCATCTTTTCTTCTTGTTAAAACCGAATCAGGGAAAATATCATCAACTACAAAATACAATGCCATTCAAATTTAAAGTTCTTTTCGTAACCTAGCTACGGGTAAATTTAATTGTTCACGGTATTTTGCCACAGTTCTACGAGCTATATTATACCCTTTTTCTTTTAGTATTTCCATCAATTTTTCATCAGGTAAAGGCTTGTGTTTATCCTCTACGTCAATGGCTTCTTTCAATATTTTTTTCACTTCTCGGCTACTCACTTCTTCCCCATCATCGTTGGTAATTCCTTCACTAAAAAAATATTTTAACGATACAATTCCCCAACTTGTTTGAATATATTTACTATTTGCCACCCTACTAATGGTTGAAATATCATAGCCAGTCATATCGGCAATGGTTTTTAAAATCATTGGTTTTAGTTTACTGTCATCGCCATCTTCAAAGTATTTGTTTTGGTATTGTAAAATGGCATTCATGGTAGTAAGCAAAGTGTTTTGGCGTTGTTTAATGCTATCAATAAACCATTTTGCGCCATCTAATTTTTGCTTAATATACATCACTGTATCTTTTTGTACTTTAGTTGGCGCATCACTTTTATCGTATGCTTTTAGGGCATCCATATAAGTTCTACTTATACGCAAATCAGGTGTATTTCGTCCGTTTAAACTAATACTCAAAACGCCACCTTCATCATTTAAAGTAAAATCGGGCGTAATATATTGGGCAGCTTGTCCGCCATAACTATCGCCTGGTTTAGGATTCAATTTGGTAATAATTCCTATTATCGACTTTATTTTTTCATCGTCAAGGTGTAATTCTCTTGCTATTTTTTCATAATGTTTTTTAGTAAATTCTTCAAAATATTTCTCCAAAACTTCAATGGCTAATTCAATGGCACGGTTATAATAATCTTTGCGCTGCAATTGAATAATTAAACATTGCTGCAAACTTGTAGCACCAATTCCAGGGGGATCTAATTTTTGAATTTTAGCCAATACATGCTTCATTTCAGCTAAATCAGTTTCTATATTTTGTGCAAAAGCCAAATCATTTATAATTGATTCCAAAGGCCTTCGTAAATAGCCATCATCGTCAATTGTTCCAATAATTTGATTGCCTATAATTTCTTCTTTTTCTGAGGTTACTACAGCACTAAATTGTTCTAATAAAGCATCATGAAAAGTAGAAGTATCAGCTATAGGAGAATCTTTTCGTTCTTCATTACCTTCATCACTTAAATGAAAACCATCAGGTTCATATTCGTCATTTACATATTCTTTCACATCAAAAGATTCACTTGCCAAATAATCATCAACACTTGAATCCTTTTCAAATTCATCATTTTCTTGAGTTTCGGTTTTTGGATCTTCACTTGGTAAAGCATCAGCATCCTTATTACTTAACAAAGCTGGATTCTCAATCATTTCCAAATCAATGCGCTGCAAAAAATCAACAGTAGTAAGCTGCAACAACTTAATGAACTGAATTTGCAAAGGCGATAGCTTTTGCTGTTGTTTTTGATATAGTCCTTGTTTTAACATTTTATTATTTTCAAAAATAGAAAAATACTATTGATAAAATGTAATAATTTATAAATATTTTAAA
>CAMCQX010000044.1 GCA_945876985.1 Chitinophaga pinensis | reverse complement strand
ATAAAAACTCTTTGGTTATTTGCTGTTAAACTAGTTACTGCATAATGCAAATTTGGCAACCTTAAAAAAGCATCTTCCCACCAAGTTCTGAGTGCATTTTTTCCAATAATTAGTCCGTTTGTTTCTGGCAATCTTATTTTTAGTTTTGGGCTAAAATGTTTGGCATTTTCATGGTATAAATTCAATAAATTTTCTAAATGGTGCTGGTTAAATGCTTCAAACCATTTAAGTGCAATTTCCTCGTTTGTCATTTTAAAATACTACTCGTTAATTAAAGTGATGGTGCCATGCAATGTTTTTTCACTGTCGTTTAAATCAAATTTATATTTAAAAGTGTAAAAATAAACTCCAGCGGAATTTGGCAAACCATCATTATCGGTTTTCCCGTTCCAATTATTTCCATCGTTTCCTTTTCCATCGGCATTGCCTTCAAAAACCTTATTCCCCCATCGGTTATAAATTTTTATTTCATAAAATGTCTCCCCTAAAATATCTATATCAAAAGCATCATTTATGCCGTCACCATTAGGAGTAAACACATTTGGAACTTGAATTAAACGCGATACTGGAATGATAATTTTACATGTAGTGTCATAACAATCAGCTAAATTTTTTACTACTAAACATACTTTAAAACTATCGTTTAAACTTTTGTAATCGTGGGTTGGATTTTGGCTATTTGAAACATTGTTTGTACCTGAACTTGGTTGGCCAAAATTCCAATAATAATTGGTAGCATTTGTTGATTTATTTACAAATGCATACAGAGGAGTATTGGCTGCATTGATATCAAAATCTGCTTTTATATTTCTAACATAAATGGCGTGAATAGCGGTATCAATACAAGTAATATTAATTTTTGGTGTAGGAATTAATTTAACAAAATAATTCCCTGTATCTTTAAAACTATAGTTAAAAGTAGTGTCTGTTCTTGGTTTTATTCCTGAACTAAAACCAGTACTTGTTTGCCATAAAAACTGACTATACAAAGTATCTGCTCTTGCTGTTAATGTAAAAATTTCATTAGGGCAAACACTATCTGGTCCAATTAAATTAACTTTTGGTTTATCGAAAACGATAACATATACCGGACGAGCATTTGGATTCAAAGTATCAGGATAAACCGAGGTACAATAAATAGTTTGTCCGGTAACTTCATTTACTAAAGAGTCCGTTCCTAATAATAAAAGTCTGTATTTACCAGATTTTACTAAAGTAAAATTAGTAGCGGTATCTTTATCTGTTGACAAAATAAAATTAGTTGGGCCAGTTACAGTCCATTGCCAACTTTGTAATTGAACTCCTGTGGTATTGTTCAGTTTTAATTTTACTGGACTGCATCCTAAAGTATCGCCACTCGCAAAAGTATAAAATGGTTTTGGACCTTTAATTGTTAAAGGCAACAAAATGCTGTCGGTACAACCATTTTGTGTTAATACTACTAGTTTTACTGTAAAAGTTCCATTGCTTGTAAAATCATGCAGCGGATTTTTTAGTAAACTCTCCACTTTTAAATCTCCAAAATTCCAACGCCAATTTACCACACTATCGTTTTTTGAAACGCCAGTAATATACGATGAATCCAAAATTTTAGAATTGTCTAAAAATGGAATAATTTTAGGCGCACATATTAAATTTCCGCTTATTGGTCCAATTCCAGCTTTAACATCTAATACTTTTAATTTATTAGGAGCTGTTATGGTATCTCTACAACCCAAACTATCTTGAACAGCTATTTTTATGGTGTAATTACCGAAATATTTATATTTATGCTTAGGCAAATAACCAGTTTTTGTAAATGCATTGGTATCACCAAAATTCCATGATATTTTTTCAAAATTTGCACGGCTGCTCATCCGCCAATAACCTGTATACCGAGAATTATAATCTATGCTATCTAAAAATGCTACGGAATCGTTCAAACAAACAATTGGTTTTTTGAAATTTACCCCAGCATAAAAACCTAAATATAAAGTGGTATCGTATGATTGAGAACAGCCTTTTCTATTGGTTAAAGTTACTTTGAGTTTTTTGATTCCCATCGTTTTAAATACATAGGACTTCTGATTTATAACATTTTGAGTAGTAGTGAAATTTTGAATACTATCTATGCCATCAAAACTAATTCTTGCCGTTGTTAAACTGTCTTGAATTGAATCTAATAGGCTAATTGTAACTTTATAAGGTGCACATGTTCCCTCAATTTTTGTGGTAAATTGAGGTTTTATTTTTATTAATTGAAACATGTTATGATACCAAGCTGTGTCGTAACAAATTCCGTTTTTTATAATTAAGCCAACTGTTACCCATCCGTTCGAATCGGCAGTATTTGAGTACCTATTCATATAAAAATTGTCAGAAGATTTTACCGAATCCCAATTATTTTTGCCCGCAGCAGAATCAGTATTTATCCAAATTTTTTCTCGCCCACAATCGGGAATAGTTTCATCAAATTGAAACATAAAAGCACTTGTAAAACAATTCAATGGAGGATTCCCAATTCCAGGTGGAATGGTATAATAATACAAACCTTTTCTGGCGGGTAAATTTGGTTTTGCATTGGGTTGGCCCATTACTACAAGTGTTGAATCACTATCGCTACAATTCTTTATTGGATCCGAAATAGTTAGCCTAACAGTATAACATTTAGTAACTGTTGAATCATATTTGTGATTAACCCTAATGCTATCTTTACTGTATCTACAATTCCTTCCAACGTTTATTCCGTTTTTTGTATCCGTAGTGCAAGGAGGTGCATAGGTATCATCAAAATCCCAAAGCCAATTAGTAACATTTTTATAAAAACACGAAAGCTCAGGTGGAGGTGTTCTAAAATATACCGTATCTTTTGCGCTGCATTGTGCTGAATTAATGGCCTTAACTGTATCGTTTGTTAAAATGGTATTTGGCCCATAAACATCAATTAATGTATCAATTTGAACTTTACAACTACCCATTACAATATAAACTTTTACTTTGTATTGCCCACAACTAAATCTTTTACTTAGTTGTTGAGAGAATGCATCATAAATTAAAGTATCAAAAAATTTATTTTGTGAATCATAAATAGCCCAATAAATTTTTGCGCCAGCAGAATTAGGAACTGAAAAGCTATAGTTTTGCTGACTAAAGCATTTGCTAATGCTATTAACCGTTATAGTGCTATCTAATTTTACGTTTTGAGCGCCATTATATAATAAATAAGTTTGCACACAATCGTTTAAATCAGTTATTGTTAGCCTTGGTGAAAAAAATCCACCTTTGGTATAAATATGAACAAAATTTGTCCATTTAGTGCTTGATGAATCAGCCGTTCCATCGCCAAAATCCCATGTAAATTTTTTAACTTTTGCTAATGCTAAAACTGATGTGTTTAAAAATGTAACTGGGGTGACATTACACTGAGGAACATATTGCGTATAAAAACTAATTGGACTTGGTTTTGGTCTAATTACAATGGCATTATTTAGTTCAACTCGAGTTAAACAATTATTGGCATCTGTAACTTCTATTACCAATGAATTAGTACTTCCCAACACATTTGTATAACTGTGGCAAAGTATTTTATTGGTAATTGCAGTATTGTCAAATCCACCATCACCCCATAAAAAAGTTCTGTAAGTTAATGGACTTCCGCTTGGTCCTGGTTTTGACGAATCGGCTATACAAACTGAGTTACCATTAAAACATTGGGTGCTTGGTGTTATTATTCTAAAATTAGCTATAGGTAAAGCCACCACTTGAATAGGTGTTCCACTTACAATACATTGAGAATTATTGGTAAAAGTAATTTTTAAAGTTGGGGTAAATGTACCTGTTACAGGGTAATTATAAGTAGGACTTGCTTGCGTATTTGTTACGCCATTTCCAAAATTCCAATCGTAACTACTAGGAGTTAAACCAGCTGTATAAGTTGCACTAAAATTCAATGCATTGTTTATGCAAACTATATTTGAACTAGTAATTATGGTACATGTTTGTGCAAATAATTTAAAAGTAAAAAACAAATAAAATAAAATTATGTAAAGCCTTTTAATCATCTATTTTTTAATGAGTATTTTTTAAATAATTTATTAGCACAATAGCTTTTTTAAAAATTGAAAAACGAATATATGAAAGTTTATATTATAATTTGGAAACTTGAGCTTAATTTTTAATAAAAATGATAAAGACGCCAAAATTTTGCTCTTTTTTTACAAAAGTCTAAAATCATTGCATTGTAAAAGGTTGAATTTTAAAAAGATTTTATTCTAAAATATATGATATTGCAAACATAAAAATCAATGAAAACCAACTAGTATGAAAGTCAATTTTATAAAAACATTTTTCTGTTTTATTTTAATTATTGCTGCCAGCAAAATGCTTACTGCTCAACTTTCTTTTCCAAATGGAAATGTATTAAATTTAAAAACATCTGAACAGTATTTGTACATTGAAACTCAAATATTATTTAACACTGGTAAATTTAAAGCAAATGATTACAGTTGGGACAAAAAATTAGATTCAATAGATAGTAAGTGGTTTGTTACTGCGTGCTTTAATGGCGACTGTAAAAACGACTTATTGCAAAGCGGAACATTTTTAAAAGATTTTGGTTTAAATGACACCACCTGTTTTATTGCTTTTCATGTGGAAACACATGAATATACTGGTACTTCAAAAATAATTTACCGTGTTTTTAATAAAAATAATCCGCTTGATAGTGCCACTTTATACTTTAATATTTCGTATTCAAAACCATCAGGATTGAATGATTTAATGGAAAATAATTTAAACATTTACCCTAACCCTGTTACCAATAAAATAAATATTGAAACAATGCTTGATTTACAAAATGCTACTTTGAACATTGTAAATTCTTTAGGTGAAATTGTTATGAAAAAACAGCTAATTAGTGATACTGAATTTGATATTTCTAACTTTAAAAATGGTGTTTATTTTTTAAATATAGTTTCAAATAATTATACAGTTTTTCGTAAATTTATCAAGCAATAATTGCTAATTTTTTCATTTATTGCCTTATTAAAGTAATGCTGCCATGTAATGTTTTTTCTGATTCTTTGTCGTTGAACTTGTATTTAAACACATAAAAAATTTAGTAAAGATACTTACTTTATTTGAAGCAATTTGGCTAAATCATCTTCTAATGTAATTTGTGGTTTTTCAATGATTCTGCCTAATTCTTTTCCATCTTTAAAAAATATAAAAGTTGGAATATTTGAAACCTGAATAACCGAAATATTAAATGCTGCAGTTTTCTTGTTTTCATCCACCATGATCATTTCAATTTGGTTATTGGGAACACCTATTGAGTTCATTATTTTAAAAAATCGGGGCAATTCTCTTTGTGTATCCCCACACCATGAACCGGCAATAACGAGTACTTTTATTTCATTTTTTATAGGCTTTAAACTGTTAATTATTAATTGGTTTGGAACATAGTTATTATACTCTTCGTCAAACCAACTAAAATTTTTATTGCCAGTTAAAATGGCTTGAGTTGTTATACCATTTAGCATCATTTTGGAGTTGCTGTTTTTATTGAAAATACTACACGAACTAAATGTTATTACGCTTAAAAATATTCCTGTTTTTATATAATATTTATTCAAAATCTTATTCATTTATTGGCATTTTATTGATTCTTTTCAATGGTCCGCTGCAGTAATTTTGGTGGCAAGCCACACATTTTCCAATATACAAATTATAATATTTTTTTTGCTCAGTTGGATGATTAAAAACCTCATAATATGCTTTTTGAAAAACCTTGGCATGTTCAAAAAAAGAAGGCTCTAACACATTTTTATCGGTAGGTTCTACCAAGTAAAAACGCAGAAAAGGAAACTGCAAACTATCTAATTTTTCTCCACGTAATATTTTAGCTTTTATACTGTCAGCATTTGCTGCCATGCTGCGCATCATTAACGCCATAGGTTTTGGCGTATTTGGATCCATAATGGTTGAATTACTACAGCTTGCAGCACTGTCTTTTTTCATTGCTTCTTGCTTTGGTTCTTGGTTATTATCGCATGAATTTACAAACAGAAAACTAGCAAATAATAGACTTGATAAGAAAAATATTTTTTTCATAAAATGGATTTTAATTGAGGCAACAAGGATATTTTTTGTTGTTATTGAATGAGAAAAAAGCAATCTCACTATGATAATACAGTGAGATTGCTTCTCACGCTTTGGCGTGATCGCAATGACGTTTGATTTTTAATTTATTTTAAAATAACACCGCTTGCTTCAAAAACCAATTCGCTTTTTGGTTCTTTAATAGCAGCTATTGCTTCTTTGGTTTGGTTGTCATCTTTTGCAAATTCTTTTAAATCGGCAATGCTTGTTACTTCAATTTTTGCTACACCATCTACAATGGCAGTTTTACCCGAACAATCCATAGGCATAAAAAATGCATAATCTTTAAAAGTTACTCTCATGCTTTCGCCATTGGCACCTTTAATATTCATCCAGCAGCCTTTCTTTTGGCAAACTGCTTCTACTTCACCAGTTAATTTTATGGCCAATTCTTTTTTGTCGCCCATTGCAGCTTTCAAATCGCTAAATGCAATTGCGCTATCTGCAGTAATTTTAGCACCGTAATATGTTTCTTGTGCTGTTGTGTCTTTTGTTTGAGTTGAGTCAGAATTTGTTCCTTCTTGTTTTGTTGCACTTCCGCTTCCACAAGAAAATAGGGTAAATGCCACTGCTGATAATAATACTATTTTTTTCATAATTTTTCAATAATTTATGGTGCAAATTAACTGTTTTAAAGTTTAATAAATAAGCAAAAATTTTCTTAATTTTTTTTTCTGTATTTGTTAGTATTTATAAATAAAAAAGCCCTTCAAAAATATTTTTGAAGGGCATTTTATTGTTGAAAATAAATTATAAACCTGCGCTGATGGCGTTTAGTCTATCGCCTAATTCTTTAGCTACAGCTTCTTGTTTATTCATTTGAGCTACTTGCATACAATAAGTCATAACTTGAACATTTTCTTCTAATTCAGGTTGAACCATTTTATATTTTTTAGTGCTACGGAATGTTTTATAATATTTAGCTTTTGTTTCGCAAACTGAACTAATTTCTTTCAATAATGCATTTCCTTTATCAAATGCTCCAGCTAAGAAATAACCTTCCGCTAAACGCACCGAAAACACATCGTGAGCTATATTTGAAGATGGCAATACTTTTTGGCAATAATCCAATGCTTTTATTGCACTGTCTTTTCTACCTTCTCTTACCAATTGCTCTGCTAAACGATAAAAAATATTACGGAAATTTTTTGTTTGACGTAAAATAGTTTCGTCTAAATAAACACCAGGTTGGTCCATATTTCCCCACTTAAATTTAGTCATTAAGTTAGTCCATAAAATATTGCTATTGATACGTCCAGGACTAGGATCATTAGGATCTTGTTGGTTAAATATAGGAACCAAACGGTAAGTTAAACCTTCCATTTGGAAATGACTCTGCATGTTTAAATACACATCACTTCCAGTAGTAATAGCCCAATAAATTGGTCTTTTATTAATGTTGGTAGCAACGATGTCAAGCGTTAATAAATCAGGCTTCATCATGTTATTAGCATTGCTAATTTCAAACTTAATACTATCTACCATGTATGGTGCATCTTCAGGTTGAACTACACCATTTTTTAAACAAGCAGCCTTATCAATTTTTACACTGAAACGTTTGGTTGGATAATAATTTACATAATCACCACCTTGTAATTGAACTTGACTATTTTTATTGTCATCGCCCATGAAAGCCATTAATTTACTCAAATCATAATAATCAGTTTTATTTAAACCCAAATTAGCATTTTCATAAAACACTACGTAATTACGTTTTTCAGCAGCATAAGTTTCAGGAGTCCAACTAAATTCTACTGGTTTTCCATCGTATGCAGGGCGTCTTAAACCATCAGCATACCAATCAGTCCCTAGTAAACTTAAATTGATAATTCTAATATCACTTCTAATATTTTCTACGTTTTGAGCATACCAAAGTGGGTAAGTATCATTATCACCATTGGTAAATAAAATAGCATCTTTAGCACAAGAATTTAAATAATCTTCCGCAAAATGCAATGCTGTTAAGCGGTTAGAACGGTTATGGTCATCCCAATTTTGTTCTGCCATTAATATGGGTGCGCCCAATAAACAAACTATAGTTGTAATTGCGGTAGCAGCCAATGCATTCATTTTCTTCGATAAGAAATCAATGATTGCTAATACGCCTAAACCTATCCAAATTATAAAAGTTTGGTACGAACCTACATAAGCATAATCACGCTCACGTGGCTGATGTGCTGGGAAATTCAAATATAAAATAATGAAAAATCCAGTGAATAAAAACAAAGTAGAAACTACTGTTGCATCTTCTTTGTTCTTTTTAAAATGAAATACCAAACCAAGTATTCCTAAAATCAATGGAATTCCAAAATAAGTATTTCTTGCTTTATTGTCTTTAATAATGGCTGGAATATCTTTTTGCGGACCTAAGCGCCATTCATCTATAAAGGTAATACCAGAAATCCAATTTCCTTTGGTTGAATCGCCATAACCTTGTTCATCATTTTGTCGTCCAACAAAATTCCAGAAGAAATAACGCCAATACATAAATCCTAATTGGTATGATAAAAGGAAATCAATATTTTTACCAAAAGTAGCTTTTTTCTCTCCAGGCATGTTTTCCCAACTGCGGTAAGCTTGAATATAATCAGCTCTATCGGCCCACATACGAGGTAAAATAGTACAATCTTTTGGATCGTAAACGCGTTCTAATTTTTCGCCAGCTTCAGCATAACTTTCTTTTCCATTGGCATCAGTTACCCTGCGGTAATTCATTCCTTTTGATTTGGTATCAATTGCGCGAGCATAAAAATACTGACCATATAATAATGGATTGTCGCCATACTGCTCACGGTTAATGTATGAAAGTAAAGCAAATGGTTGATCAGGATCGTTCATGTCAATTGGAGGGTTTCCTAACGAACGAATGATAATCATTGCGTAGCTTGAAAAACCAATTACAATGAATGAAAACGATAATACTAAAATATTTTTTAC
>CAMCQX010000043.1 GCA_945876985.1 Chitinophaga pinensis | reverse complement strand
TATATTAAAAATACGCCACCAACCAGTAAAATCAAATCTCTCCAACTAAATCCAATTCCAAAAACAGTTATAAAATCATCTACTAAATCGTGAACTATTTTATTAATAAAAAACAATAAAATTACACGAATAAACAATGCTAAAAACAAACCAATTCTTCTTCCTTTAAGTTGTTGAATTTTTGGAAGTTTGCTGGTAATTATTGATATAAATATAATGTTATCAACGCCAAGTACTATTTCTAAAATGGTAAGAGTTAAAAGGCTTAGCCATGCCTCTGGAGATGTAAAAAATTCAATCATAGTTTATTATTAAGTGTATTGTTTTTGATGCGCGAAATTAAGGTTTTTTTGCAATTATTTTAGCCCAATTTCATTATTTAAAAATTCTATAATTTTTGATATTTCATTTGGCTCATACCAATTTAAATCAAGCTCTCGTTTAAACCAAGTTATTTGTCGTTTGGCGTAATTTCGTGAATGTTGTTTAATGAGTTCAATGGCTTTTTCCATCGAAATATTTCCATCAAAAAAGCTAAAAAATTCAGCATAACCAACAGTATTTAATGCATAATTATTTCTAAATTCCATCATTTGTTCGCATTCTTTCAGCAAACCATTCTCTATCATTGAATCCACTCTTTTGTTAATGCTATCATATAAAATTTCACGGTTGGTGTTCAAACAAATTTTAATTGTTTTAAAAAATCTTGGTGTTTTTATTTGTGTTGATTTAAAAGTTTTATTTTGTTCTTCCATTTCAATGGCTCGCATTAACCGTTGTGGATTTTGAGTATCTATTTTCTTGTATTTTTCCGGATTCAGCGCATGCAGTTTATTTTGTAAATACCCAATTCCATTTGTTTCATAATCATTTATAATAGATTTTCTTAGTTCCTCATTTAATGGCGGCATTTCATCTAATCCTTCCCACAAAGCTTTAATATATAAACCACTTCCACCAACTAAAATTACCACGTCCTTTTCTTTGAATAATTCTGCTAAAAGTTTTAATGCATCTCTTTCAAAATCGCCAGCCGAGTAAGTATCAACTACACTTTTATTATTGATAAAATAATGCTGAACTTCGTTCAATTCATCTTTGCTAGGCTTTGCAGTACCAATGCTAATTTCTTGATAAAACTGCCTTGAATCGGCTGAAAGAATTACCGTTTTATAATATTTGGCCAACTCAATGGCTAATGCTGTTTTGCCAATTGCAGTTGGACCCACTATGCTAATTAAATATTTTTTGTTTGGCGAGTTCAAAATGGATAATTCAATTGAAATTTTTTGCAAAATACATTTTATATAATTATAAAAATCAATTTGCACTTGTAACTAAGCAATCCAATAATTAAACTCCCGATGTATCGGGACAACAATATAGCAATTCAACTAATAATTAGCTTACCTTTGCGCCTATGCAAAAAAATTTAAATGTAATTCATGAAAAAACATTGGCTAATCTATCGATTACAATGTTTAATGAAATGCAAACAGAGGTCATTGAAAAAGCGGAAACCAGTAAAAATATCATGGTTATTGCCCCAACGGGTTCGGGTAAAACACTTTCTTTTTTAATTCCAATACTTACCAATTTATCAACAGAGAAAAAAGGTGTACAAGCCTTAATAGTTGCGCCATCACGTGAATTATCATTACAAATTGAACAAGTTTTTAAAGCCATGAAAACTACTTTTAAAGTAAGTTGCTGTTATGGTGGACATTCATTTAAAATAGAACAAAATAGTTTGTCGGAAGCGCCAGCTGTTATTATTGGAACTCCAGGACGTTTGGCCGATCATATTGAACGTAAGTCATTTGACCCCACTACTATTGAAATGGTGGTATTAGATGAATTTGATAAATCGCTACAAATGGGCTTTCATGAGCAATTGAAAGTAATTTTCTTTGCTTTGAATAAAAGTCAAAAACACCTATTAACATCAGCAACACGATTAGTAGAATTACCAAATTTCTTACCTTTTTTAAGTGTTGAAACACTAGATTATCAGCATCAAGAAGTAGAATCGAAGTTAAAACTAAACTTAGTAAAAACTAAAAGCACTGAAAAAGTAGAAACATTGATGCGTTTAATAGCTGGCTTTAACCAAGAAGTTTGTTTAATTTTTTGTAACCACAAAGATGCTGTAAATAGAATTAGTGGCGTTTTGGATAAATATACTTTTGCTCACGGTGTTTTTCATGGCGATTTAGAGCAAATAGACCGTGAAAAAAATCTAATAAAATTCAGAGGTGGCGCTTGCAATGTATTAATAGCAACCGATTTGGCCGCTCGTGGATTAGATATTCCGGAAATAAAACATGTAGTTCATTACCAAATGCCAGTGCATTACGAAGAGTTTGTTCATAGAAACGGACGCACAGCAAGAATGCATGCAAATGGTGAAGCATATTTGGTTTTGGCAGAGGATGAAACGTTGCCTATTTACATGCATAAAAAAGATTTCAAGGAAATTACTTTACCTGAAAAATTAACGTTGCCCGCTCCGCCAACATTTGTTTGTTTGTATATAAGTGCTGGTAAAAAAGATAAAATCAGTAAAGGAGATATTGCAGGTTTACTGATGAAAAAAGGTGAGTTAACAGGCGAAGATTTGGGTTTAATTACCATTTTGGATCATTCATCTTATGTTTCGGTTAACAGAAATAAAATGAAAGTTTTGTTATTGAAATTGAAAAATGAAAAGTTAAAGAAAATAAAAGTTAAAATAGAGGAAGCTAGTTAGTTTTAAATTGTTTTTTCAATAATCACAAACAAAGTTTTGAAAATGTAGTAGAAATTTAAAAAATTAATCGAATGACTGAGTTGGACGGGCAGATAAATCGCGAATGGCTTCGTAGTCAGATTCACTAATATCATTGAAAAAGTAATTGATAGGATTCACTTTTCTTTCACCTTTTATTACTTCATAATGCAAGTGAGGAGCGGTAGAAGTTCCAGTATTTCCAACGTATCCAATTAATTCACCACGTTTTACTTTTTGGCGTTCAAAAACCTCAATGCGACTTAAATGTCCGTATAAACTTTTATAACCAAAACCATGATTGATAATAATGTGATTGCCATAACCTCTGCCTTCATACTTAGCAAAACTAATTGAACCATTTCCAGTTGCGTAAACTGGTGTTCTGGTAGGTGCAGTAAAGTCAATACCTGTATGTAATTTGGTAGTTTTATAAATTGGATGAATTCTATAACCAAAACCCGAAGCAATGCGCTTTAAATCTTTGTTTGCAATTGGTTGAATAGCGGGAATTGAAGCTAAAAAATCACTTTTATTATCAGCTAATTTCTTTAATTCATCAAACGATTTGGTTTGAATAGTAACTAAACTAGAAATATTTTCTACTTTCTTACTTAAATCATTGATGACTTCCGCGTCATTAAAACCCTCGGCTAGTTTGTACTTTTTATCGTTTGGATTAAACTTTGGTTTGAAATTAACAGGATCAGCTTCAAAAATACTTCTATAAATTTGCGCATCCCTATCTTGTAACTCCCCAAGAACCGAACTAAGCTCGCCAACACGCTTTTGAAGTCTTCGTAATTGTTCTTTATATTGTATATTTTCGCGAATTAATATTTTTTCTTTTGGGGAATCAATAAAGCTGTAAAGGGCCAAAACCATGATTGCACCTGAAACCAACGAAGCAGATAGAAATCCAAAAACGCGCCAAATTACCATGGTAAAACTGGTGCGAACTTTTTCAAAGTCTAGCTTATTTGGATTATAAAAGTATTTTATCTTTGCCACGCTTTTTTATTATGAATAAAAAATATTATTTTGAAGCCTTGCTTCAACTTATAATATTTAAATTTAGTATGAGGCGAAAATATTAATTTAAACCAATTTTTTAGCATTACCATTACAAGAATTTTTATAACTTACATGACATCAGCAGAAATACGCAAACAATTTTTACATTTTTTTGAAAGTAAAGGGCATACAATTGTCCAATCGGCACCAATTGTGGTTAAAAACGACCCAACTTTAATGTTCACCAACGCAGGTATGAACCAATTTAAAGATTGGTTTTTGGGAAATGAAACACCAAAATTCAAACGTGCTGTTGATACTCAAAAATGTTTGCGTGTGAGCGGAAAACACAATGACTTAGAAGAAGTAGGTGTAGATACTTACCATCATACCATGTTTGAAATGTTAGGAAATTGGAGTTTTGGCGATTATTTTAAAAAGGAAGCCATTGAATGGGCTTGGGAATTATTGGTTGATGTATATCAATTACCCAAAGATAGACTTTACGTAACTGTTTTTGAAGGTGATGCCAAAGAAGGTTTATCTTTTGACCAAGAAGCTTTTGATAATTGGAAATTATACATTGCCGAAGACAGAATTTTAAACGGAAATAAAAAAGATAATTTTTGGGAAATGGGCGATACAGGTCCATGCGGCCCATGTTCTGAAATTCACATTGACTTACGTTCTGATGCCGAACGTGCTTTAGTTGATGGTAAAACTTTAGTAAATAACGACCATCCGCAAGTGATAGAAATTTGGAACAATGTGTTCATGGAATTTAACCGAAAAGCAGATGGAAGTTTAGAAAATTTACCTGCTCAACATGTAGATACAGGAATGGGCTTTGAACGTTTGGTGCGTGCAATTGAAGGTAAAACCAGTAATTATGATACCGATGTTTTTGTACCAACCATTCAATTCATTGAAAATTTTTCGAATATAAAATACCAATTTAGCGATAGCAAACAAGACATTGCCATGCGTGTAATGGCTGATCATATTCGTGCCATCAGTTTTGCCATTGCCGATGGGCAATTGCCAAGCAATAATGGTGCGGGCTATGTAATTCGTAGAATATTGCGCAGAGCGGTACGTTACCAATATCAGTTTTTGGGAATCAAAGAACCGTTTATGTGTAAATTGACTTTGTTAATTGCCGAAAGTTTTAAAACTGTTTTCCCTGAATTGCATGCGCAAAAAGATTTTGTGAGCAAGGTAATCAAAGAAGAAGAAGTTGGTTTTTTAAGAACCATTTCTAATGGAATGGCTATTTTGAATAATAAATTTGATACTGATGAAAAAGTAATTTCTGGAGATTTTGCGTTTCAATTGTCAGATACATTTGGTTTTCCACTAGATTTAACTCAATTAATTGCTAGAGAAAATGGTTTCACTGTAGATGAAGTAGGTTTTCAAAAAGCATTAGAAGAACAGAAAGCACGTTCTCGTAAAGCAACTGAATTAACCACCGATGATTGGGTAGAGACTTTGCATGCAACGTCTTTACAACAAAGCCAAACTGTTTTCTTAGGTTACGACCAAACAGAAGCTGAAATTCAAATTATCAAATACCGAAAAGTGAAGGCCAAAGGAAAAGAAAGTTATCAATTGGTTTTTGACCAAACTCCTTTTTATCCAGAAGGTGGTGGACAAATTGGCGACTCAGGTTTTATTGGAAATATTAACGATAAAATTGAAATCATTGACACTAAAAAAGAAAACAATTTAATCATTCATTTCTGCGAAGAATTACCCGAAAACATTGCGGCTAGCTTCACTGCGACTGTTGATACAAACAAGCGAAAATTAACAGAAAACAACCATTCAGCTACGCATTTATTACATGCCGCTTTGCGCCAAGTTTTAGGTACACATGTGGCACAAAAAGGTAGTTTAGTAAACAATGAAAATTTGCGTTTCGACTTTTCACATTTTTCTGCCATGACGAAAGAGGAAATAGCAAAAGTGGAGCAAATTGTGAATCAAAAAATACGTGAAAACATAGTTTTAGATGAACGCAGAAGTGTTCCGATTGAAGAAGCAAAAACATTGGGTGCTATGATGCTTTTTGGAGAAAAATATGGTGATTCAGTTCGTGTAATCACTTTTGATGAAAATTACAGTCGTGAACTTTGCGGTGGAACGCATGTAAAAGCTACCGGACAAATTGGATTGTTTAAAATAGTAAGTGAAGCTGCTGTAGCAGCTGGAGTACGCAGAATTGAAGCCATTACTGCTGATGCTGCTCAAGAGCTAGTTGATAGTTGGCAGTTGACAGTTGATAGCCTGAATAAAACTTTAAACACGAAAGATATATTAAAATCTGTAGAGCAATTAATCAATGAAAAAGCTGATTTATTGAAGAAATTAGAGCTTTTTGAAAACGAAAAAACCATAGCAATTAAAACAAATATTAAATCCGAAATTCGAAATTCGAATGGTGTAAATGTATTGGTTCAACTAATTACCATTTCAAATGCTGAACAATTAAAAAATCTATCTTTCCAATTAAAAACAGAAGTAGATAATTTATTTTGTGTGTTGGGTTGTGTGTTAAACGAAAAACCAATGTTGAGCGTTATTATTAGCGATAACTTAGTAAAAGAAAAAGGTTTGCATGCTGGAAACATTATCAAAGAATTGGCAAAAGAAATTAAAGGTGGGGGCGGAGGCCAACCCTTTTATGCCACTGCTGGAGGAGACGATGTAAACGGATTGCAAGCTGCTATTGAAAAAGCGAATAACTTGATTTAATTGTTTGATTAATTATAATATCGAAAGGCAAGTGTTTAGAATACTTGCCTTTTTTATTGATTAATTTTTTACGTTTATGGTCAATATTTGATAAGATTTAGGCAAAAAAAAGACAGATAATAAATTACCTGTCTTTTTTTTGATTCGAAGTTAAAAAACTATCTAATAGTTTGAACTCTAACTGCGTTAATACCTTTTTTTCCACTTTCTGTTTCAAATTGTACTTTATCATTTTCTCTAATTCTGTCGATTAGACCTGATGAATGTACGAAAATGTCTTCGCCACCTTCTGATGGACTGATAAAACCAAATCCTTTTGTTTCATTAAAAAACTTTACTGTTCCTTCTTGCATTGTGTTAATTTATTAAATAAGAGCGCAATTTAGGTTTAATAAATTCATATGCAAGTATTTTCTTCATTATTAGCTATTTTTTTAGTTAAAAGTGGCGATTATATTTTTAAGTACTTTATAATCAATGATATATTTTTATACTAAATGATTTTTTTACTTATTAACTATAAAATCAAGAACTGATTTGACTGAAATAGGCAATAGAATTGTAAAAATACAACATGACAATTTTATATTTGACATAGTATTCTATATTCGTGAAAATTTAGCACTATGATGAAAAAACTTTTATTTTTTATATTTACCAGCCTATTTATTGTTAATGCCAATGCACAAACAGGAAAAGCACAATCCATATTATTAAGTGCAAGTTCACTTGGAAGTGGAGGTGTTAGGCTTATTTGGCCTCAAATAAATTACAATGGTCAGTATAAAATTTATAAGCGAGTTAATTTTACAGATGAAAATTGGGGTGCAAATCCATATGCAACTGTTGCAGGAAACACCAATGGTTTTACCGATAGTACCGTAAAAATAGGAGAGGCTTTTGAATACCGTGTTTTTAAAGCAAGTACTTTAAACAATGAAGCATTAGGATATATTTATGCTGGAAATAAATTAGTTGAAAAGTTAACATATGATGGTTTGATTTTATTGGTTGATAGTAATTATAAAATTCCTGTTGCCAATCAAATTAATCAATTGGTAAAAGATTTAACTGCTGAAGGATATCAACTAAGTGTTATTTATGCTGGAAGGAATCAAACACCGCCCACAGTAAAAAAGTTAATACAAGCCACTTATAATGCAATGGGTAAAAAAGTTAAAACGCTTTTTATTTTAGGACATGTTCCTGTGCCTTATTCAGGTTATTTTTCAACTGATGGACAAGCTCCTCCTCCCGATGGACACATAGAAGGAAGTGGAAACCATACAGGTGCTTGGCCTGCCGATGTTTTTTATGCCGATATGTATGATGATTGGACTGATATTTCTGCTAATTGTATTACTGGAACCCAAGTTCGAATGTATAATATTCCTGGCGATGGAAAGTTTGATCAAACTAAATTGCCAAATATATTATCGTTAGAAACAGGTAGAGTTGATTTATATGACATGCCTGCTTTTGGTAAATCAGATACTACTTTAATTATAAATTATTTAAACAGAGACCATAACTGGAGAACAGGTAATTTACAAACGGTAGAACGTAGCTTAATTGATGATAATTTTCCTACTTTAAATTTATCATCTACTGGTTATAATAATTTTGCAGCTATGGTAAAAACTGATAGTATTTTTAATGACCGCGATTACATGACTGCACAAAAAAAAGGTTCTTATTTATGGAGTTTTGGTTGCGGTGCTGGTGGGTTTCAATCGTGTAGTGGAATAGGAAATACCAATAATTTAGTGAATGATTCATTCAATAATATTTTCACCATTTTGGCAGGTAGCTTTTTTGGTGATTGGGATAATCAAAACAATTATTTACGTGCACCTTTAGCTCAATCTTCATTAAGTTGTTTTTGGGGTGGCTTACCCAAATGGTATGTGCATCACATGGGCTTAGGAATGAATATTGGTTATGGCGCATTGATTACTCAAAACAATGTTGATTTTTATAATAATGGTAATTTTAATTATGCATTTAATTCAGTTCACATTGCGTTGATGGGTGATCCAACTTTGAAAATGCGTAATTTAAACCCTGTTTCCTTGTTAAATGCAAAAAGTGTAAACTCAAAAGTGAATTTGAATTGGCAACCTGTTACTGGTAGTATTGATGGTTATTGTATTTACAAAGTTGATACCATTAACAATGTTTATTCAAGGGTAAATACGAACATTATTACTGATACTTTTTATACAGACAATATAAATTATGTAACAGGAAATTATACATATGCAGTGAAGGCAATAAAATTAGAAACTACTGCATCTGGAAGTTATTATAATACGGGTGGAGCGGCATTTGCAAAGGTAAATCATGTGGCAAGTGGAATCAATGAGCATACAAAATTTAGTTTTGATTTAACAATTTTTCCAAATCCATCCACCAATATATTTCATTTAAATTCAACAGATTTTATTCCTGCTCAATCGCAATTATTAATAAATGATATAACAGGGAAAGAAGTTTATAAAACAACGATTTTAAATAATACTAAAACCATTGACATTGACTTATCAAGTCAGCCTAAAGGAATATATATTTTAAACTTACAATCAAGCAAATTTTCGGTTAGTAAAAAGTTGATTTTGATGAATTAGTTTCGTAAATAATTCTCTATTTTTTTATAA
>CAMCQX010000042.1 GCA_945876985.1 Chitinophaga pinensis | reverse complement strand
GAGACGATTTTTACTGCTATTCCCCATTTTTCCATTATTCATTTTTGGTCAAAATATACCTAAAATTGGCAATGATACGTTACTAGAAGTTTGCGCTTGGAACATTGAATGGTTTGGCGATACTGGTTATGGCCCAACTGACGAAACATTACAGTTTAACAATGTAAAAGCGGTAATTGAAAAAACAGATTTGGATGTTTTGGCTTTGGAGGAAATGAGTAATCCTACTTCATTCATTTCATTAACCAATAGTTTACCTAATTATTCAAGTGTAAATAGTACGTTTACTCAAACTCAAAAAATGTGCTTATTCTACAAAAAAAGCATGTTTAATTTTATCAATGCGGAACATATTTTAGCTAGCAGTAATTATGATTTTGCCAGCCGACAGCCTTTAATGGTAACGCTTGCCACCAAAGGCGACAGTTTGAATATTGATACCATGTATTTTATAGTAGTGCATTTAAAAGCGAATAGCGATGCCACTGCTGCTGGAAAATTAGAATCATATAACAGAAGAAGACGAGCTGCCGATGCATTGAAAATTTTTATTGAATCCACACTTTTAAATAAAAAATATTTCATACTTGGCGATTGGAACGATCGGCTTGATTATTCAATTCATAATGGAATTGATAGCACACCTTTTAAGCAATTATTAGATGCTAAATATAATTTTACTACTAAACCCTTAGCCGATGCAGGAAAAAGCAGTTATGCTTTTATAAACGGCTTTATTGACCACATGCTAGTTTCACCACGAATGGATTCATTTTATGTAAAACAAAGCATGGGAGTTTTAGATAATCTTGGACAGTTTATTAGCAATTTTAGTAATAATACATCAGACCACTACCCTATTTATGGTAAGTTTTTATTGAATAAAATAAAGTACGTAACTCCAATAGATACAATTCCTCCCGATACCTCTCATGTTAACATTGCTGAGTTAAATAAAAAGAATAAAATCAGTATTTATCCTAATCCAGCCAAAGAAAATGTTACGATAGAATATAATGGATTTGAAAAAGATTTTATAGTAGAGTTATTTGACTTTTCGGGTAAACTAATTGATTCAAAAACCATGAATTCAACTATTACAAACTTTAATTTAAATAATTTACATAAAGGATTTTACACTTTAAAAATTGAAAACTCTTTCTTTAAATTATTGCTAGAATAACAAATGCTTAAAACTTTTTACTTAAAACTTAAAACTTTCAATCCACTTTCTGTCCATCTTCTCTAGGCCCTCTGAGATGAATTACCAATCCATTTAAAAAGTTACGAAGAATTTGATCACCACAAGGCTTAAAATTTGGATGGTCGTCTTTTCTAAAAATGGCACCTAATTCACTTTCAGAAATTTTAAAATCAACTAACTTTAAAATAGCAATGATGTCATCGTTTTTTAAATGTAATGCTACACGCAATTTTTTAAATATATCGTTATTACTCATAATTTATTTTTATATTTGAATTGGCATCAAACATAATTCTTATAATTATAAAAATGCTAATTGAAAATCATAAATTTCAAATGCTTTCATTTACAAATTACAAAAAAGCTAATTAAACATGTGCTTTCATTCAAAACAAGGTAAAGATGCCCAAACATTAGAAAAACGATTCAAAGCAAAACTAAAATCAAACGATTTATTGGTAACAGCTGATCGGTTAAATGGATTTACTTTTCCAAAAACTCCTGTTATTACCAATCAAAATAAGCAAGAAATTCAATTATTCAATTGGGGATTAATTCCAACTTGGGCAAAAGATGAAAGTTTTAGGGCAAGCACCTTAAACGCTAGAATTGAAACCGTAACCGAATTACCTTCATTTAAAAACAATGTAAAAAACAGGTGTGTAATACTAGCCGATGGATTTTATGAATGGAAATGGTTGGATGAAAAAGGTAAAGAAAAACAACAATATTTAATTTCATTACCCAATGATGAACCTTTTGCTTTTGCTGGTATTTACAACGAATGGACAAACAAAAACACAGGTGAAATATTACAAACTTATTCTATGATTACTACAGAAGCTAATCCGCAAATGGCCGAAATACATAATACCAAAAAGAGAATGCCTGTAATATTAACTCCTCAAAATGAAAATGATTGGTTAAATGAAACGATCAATCCATTAGTATTTAAAGCGTGTAATATCAATTTAAAAGCAACTACTATTTAATTTAAAAGCTATTTTACAGGTTGTTTGATTACATTGATATTGTGTTTAATTGTTTCAAACAATTTCAATGTTTTTTCATCCATTTTAGCTTTTGTGGTATCTAATTTAAGTTCCAAAATATTATACCTGGCAAGGGTTTCAGCCATTTTAGTTCTGGTAAATTCAGTAAACGTATCAAATATATTTGAATGCAATTGAATCACTGTATCTTCTAAATTCAATCCTTGAAGTTCATCGCTTTTTATATCACCCATCAAAATGGTATCGCCATAAAGCACTTCAACATAATTTTTGTTTACTGCCAATAATGAATCAGTAAATACTTTAAAAGAATTTACCTCCGCTTTAATTTTATCTTGCTCTAATTCACATGAGAAAATAAATGTTAAAAACAGCATTGATAAAAAGGTTTTAGTTTTCATAATTGATAGCTTTATTTGGCTTACAATAAAACCAATTAAAACTACAAAAGAAAATATTTCATCATTCAATCATTCAAAATCCAACATTAAAAATTAGTTTTTACTAGGAATGCGAACCAATGTTTCTAATAAATAAGCCCAATATTTTTGAACTGAACTTATTTGCACACATTCATCAGGTGAGTGCGCTCCACGAATATTTGGCCCAAATGATATCATTTCAATATTTGGATAATTGGTACCTAAAATACCACATTCCAAACCAGCATGACAAGCACTTACCAGAGCATTTTCATTATAACGTTCGTAGTACAAATTACTCATTAATTTTACAATAGCAGCATCGGGTTTTGGTGCCCAACCTGGGTAGGAACCACCGAAAGCAACCTGTGCATCCATTAATTCAAAACAAGCTTTTAAACCATTTGCTAAGTCCATTTTCTCGGAATCAACAGAGCTACGTGTTAAGCACTGAATGCTGTATGTACCTTGTTTTACCAATACTCTGGCTAAGTTATTGGAAGTTTGAACCAATCCTGAAATTTCAGGACTCATTCTGTAAATTCCATTGGCGCTGCTATAAATACTTCTCAATAATTTATCTTGAAATTGTTTTTCTAAAACAACGTTTGGTAATTCATTTTCTTCCAATATAATGACCAAGTTTGGATCAGTAGATTTATATTCAGCTTTAAGAATTTGCTCTTGATTTTTTATAAAATTTACAAAATTAATTTCGTTGCCTATTGGCAATACCACTAATGCAAACGACTCACGTGGAATGGCATTTCTTAAACTTCCACCATCAATGGTATTTATTAATAAACCAAATTCAGTTGCTGCTTGCAATAAAATTCTGTTCATTAATTTATTGGCATTTCCTCTGCCTTTAAAAATATCCATTCCTGAATGTCCGCCTGTTAAACCTTTAACAGTAATTCGTTTTGAAATGGTATTTGCATCAATTTCTATTTCTGTATAATTTCCAGTTGCTGTTACATCTACTCCACCCGCACAGCCAATGGTTAATTCATTATCGTCTTCGGTATCCAAATTCAACATGATTTCAGCATTTAACAAACCACCTTTTAAACCCAAAGCACCCGTCATACCTGTTTCTTCATCTATGGTAAACAATGCCTCAATGGCTGGATGAGGAATGGTTTTAGAAGCCAAAATAGTCATGATGGAAGCTACTCCAATTCCATTATCAGCACCTAAAGTTGTACCTTTTGCTTTTACCCAATCACCATCTACAAACATGTCAATTCCTTGCACATCAAAATCAAAATTGGTATCACCATTCTTTTGATGAACCATGTCTAAATGACTTTGCAAAGCAACCACCACTTTATTTTCATAACCAGGAGTTGCAGGTTTTTTAATAATAATATTTCCCGTTTCATCCTTCAAGGTTTCAAATCCTAAGTTTTTACCAAAATTCATCATAAACTCAATCACTCTTTCTTCTTTTTTTGAAGGACGAGGTACTGCGTTTAAATCAGCAAAATTGTTCCAAAGTTCCTTTGGTTCTAGTTCTCTAACAGTGTTATTCATATTAGTGTTATTAAGTGTTTATGTATTTAAGTGTTTAAGTGTTGATATTTTAAATTGTTTTAGTGTATTAGTATTAATGTACAGTTTTATAGTTTTAATTAATTAAAAATACTAATTTCTACAAATACCATCAACTGACAACTATCAACTGACAACTATCAACTATCAACTATCAACTATCAACTGACAACTATCAACTGACAACTATTTCCTTTCACCAATTTGCTGACGCCACATGGCGTAATACAAACCTTTTTCATTTACTAATTCTTCGTGTTTTCCGGTTTCAATAATTTCACCTTTTTCCAAAACAAATATTTTATCAGCATGCATAATGGTTGACAATCGATGTGCAATTAACACCGTTATTTGTTCTTTTTTACTACCAATATTTTGAATGGTATTTGTTATTTCTTCTTCTGTAATTGAATCTAATGCAGAAGTTGCTTCATCAAATACCAATAAATTAGGCTTACGCAACAATGAACGAGCAATGGACAAACGTTGTTTTTCGCCACCACTTAATTTCATTCCACCTTCGCCAATAACTGTTTCTATTCCTTTTTCACTTCGGGCTAACAAATTATTACAACTTGCCATTTCAAGTGCTTCATTAATTTGTTCATCGTTAGCATTTGGTTTTACAAACAATAAATTTTCTTTGATGGTACCACTAAATAGTTGGGTGTCTTGTGTTACAAATCCTAATTGACTGCGAAGTTCATCTATATCAATTTCATTATAGTTTATGTTATTATAAACCACATTTCCTTCCAAGGGAGTATAAAGTCCAACTAATAATTTAACCAAAGTACTTTTACCACTTCCACTTGGGCCAACAAACGCAATGGTTTCCCCTTTATTTACCGTAAATGAAATGTTATTTAAAGCTTTAAATGAAGCAGTTTTATGTTGAAAAACTACGTTTTCAAAACGCATGGTATTGATAGCATTCAACGGCTTTGGATTGATTGGCTTTACTTCTATTGGCGATGCCAGTATTTTTTGAAAATTAATTAACGATGCTTCTGCTTCACGGTAACTCAATATTACATTTCCCATTTCTTGCAAAGGATTAAAAATAAAGAAGGAGAAGAATTGTAAAGTAATAATTTGAGCAACTACTAATTCACCTTTAAAAACTAAGTACATTAAAAAAAACATGATAGCTTGGCGCAATGTATTTACAAAAGTTCCTTGAACAAATGAAATACTTCTAATGCTTCGTACTTTTTTAAGTTCTAGTTGTAATATTTTTTTAGTAGAAATATGTAATCGTTTAGTTTCTTGATTGGTTAAACCTAAACTTTTTACTAATTCTATATTTCTCAAACTTTCAGTGGTTGTTCCAGCCAATAGTTTAGTTTCAGCTACTATTTTAGTTTGAACTTTCTTGATTTTTTTGGATAAATAATTGGTAATTGTAGCTAATATTAAACTTGCTACTAAGTATATAATAATTAGAAATGAATTGACTTGAATGGCATATATAATGACAAAAACAATTCCTACCACTGAGAAAAATAACACATTGATAAAAATGGAAATAAACTTTTCTGTATCAGTTCTTACTTTTTGTAAAATGTTTAAGGTTTCTCCACTTCGTTGGTCTTCAAACTCGCTAAACGAAATTTGTAAAGTATGTTTTAAACCATCGGTATACATATCGGCACCTAAACTTTGAATCACTAAGCTTACAAAATAATCTTGAAATGCTTTTGCAATTCTACTGACCATTGCCACACTAATTGAGGCGAAAATTAAAAAACCAGCCCCCTTTAGAAATTCATCAAAAGTGTATTTTAAAGGATTGGCAGCATAGTTGCCAATTAATTTACCAAATATAATTGGGTCTAACAATGAAAAACCTTGATTAATTAAAGCAAAAAAGATGGATATTGCAACAAGTTTTTTATACTTTTTTAAGTAGAATAATAATAATTTCATGGAGAAAATTTACAAAAAGAATGGCTGCAATAATACAGCCATTTAAGTATAAGATTCATATTATTTTTGCAATATTATTTAGTTTTATTTTATAAGACGCTGAAATATTTCTAACTGAATATTAAAAGTTTTATCATGAGTATACCAAAGGTGTAATTGTGTTTTTAATTCGTTCAAATCAACTTTATTTTCTTTTAGTTGATTGACTAAATCTTGGGTTTCTTTAGGCCTTGGCCCCCAATTCCATAATTCAATGTTATTTTCGTCATAACAAATTAGTTTTGGAATTGCTCTACCACCATTAGTTAAATATTTATCCATTAATTCCAAGTTTTCATCACGAAGAAAAAGCTCAAATTCTATTTTACCATTTGAAGCCTCAGCTATTTTATTTATAACGGGAACAATTTGAGCAGCATCGCCACACCATCCCTCTGTTAATATTACCCACTTTAAATTGCTTCTTAAATTTTCGAAAAATGAATTCCAATTATCATTTAAAATTGTAGTTTTATCCAACCTATTCATGCGTTGAATATTTAATTTTGCATAATTAATCATCTCTTCTGATTGATCGTTTCCAGTTGTTTTATTTTGAAGTATTAAATTGTCAATTAAATTTCTGTAATTTAAATAAGTCATGTTTTCTATAAATATATATTAATTGGATAATGTTTGATATTTTGAATATTATATCTTTTATTGAAAAAATTATAAACGTAAACAAAAAAAACTAAACTTATACAAGCTTAGTTTTTTTAATAAATTACCTACTATATGTAAAAATTAGTTTTTAGTAAATGTTTTAGAAATTACTTTTTCATCATCTTTGAATCGTAAAAAATAAATACCATTCGATAATTCTTCAATATTAACGTTTGCTTGTCCACCGTTTAAAGTAAATGTTTTAACTTTACTTCCTAAAATATTATAAATTTCTACTTGAAATGTTTCTTTCGAAAAATACTTTAAATACAATTCATCTTTTGCAGGATTTGGGTAAAAACTAAATTCTTTGTTTTGTTTAACTTCTTTAACAGCAACACCCCAAACCTTACCTTCAACAGTAATTGTATCAGCATGTGAAGTTTTTGCACTTCTAACTACAATTCGAGTAGTTCCATTACCAGAAGTCAAATTAGGACTAAAATCTATCTTAAAATTTCCACTATTGCTTCCAATAACATTCTTCATTTTAAAACTACTTTTAAATCCTACAACGCCACTACCTTCTATACAAGTAAAAGGATCACAAATAGCCAAAACCCAAGCAGAAGGCATTGAAACTTCAATTACTTCATAATTAAAAATTGAATCCGCTATATCAGAATTGTTATTTGTGAAATTCACATTTATTTCAATAACGTTTTTTGTACTTGCACCTTGTATTTTACTTGATTTAGGCACTAAAGTGAAATTTTGTGCTGCCACAAAATTAGAAAGCACTAAAACTGATATTATAATTGTAAATATTTTTTTCATATTTGTTATTTTATTTATATTGTTGCGGCAAAAATAGTTAATTAAAATTTAAAAATAAACTTTAAACCATGAGAGTTATTATCATAAATGGACCAAATTTAAATTTATTGGGCACTCGGGAAACCAATATTTACGGCAATGATAGCTTTGAATCCTTTTTTGAAGTGCTTGAAAACACTAATAATCATTTAGTTAAACTTGAATATTACCAGAGTAATGTAGAAGGAGAAATTATCAATAAAATACATGAAATAGCCTTTGAAAAAGGGGAAAAATATGACGGAATTATCATAAATGCTGGTGGTTATACACATACTTCTGTTGCCATTGCCGATGCCATTGCTGGAATTGATATCAAGACAATTGAAGTTCACATTTCCAATATTTTTGCAAGAGAAGAATACAGACATGTTTCTTTGTTGGCCAAAAATTGTATTGGTTCAATCAGTGGTTTTGGCCTGAAAAGTTATGAATTGGCTTTGAGTTATTTTTTAAAGCCTTAAAATAGTTTGATTTATTAAGTTAGTCAGTATTATTCTAAAATATATTCTTCAGCTTCTAGGCCATCGTTTTCTAATCTAATAATAGTTTGATTTGTGTGTGATCCAATGATAATTGCCTCAGCAATAAATAAACCTTCATCTTCTTCAATTAATACATCATCAATTAGATGGTTTATTAAATGTTTCCAAGCATCTGTTTTACTAGCATCGCGGGTTTGATATTGTAAACTACCATTAAATTCAACTTGCAATTGATGATTCAATAAAGCAATGTCAAGCGTTGCTAAAGGCAATATCATTTCACTGATCTCCTCTGCTTTTTGTAAAATAAGTTTGGTATTATTGGTAAAAAAAAGCTCAATATATTCTACAAAACTAAATATATCCTGTGGATTAGCTTTGTTTACCCAAAAATGGTATGCTACCTTTTCAAGTGTTTTACCCTCAGCACTTTTAAGTAACTGTAAGTGCTCGGTATTATAATACATAATTATTTGGCCGCTTTATTGGCTAATTTTTCTAATTCAACTAAAATTACCTTTTCCATTTTGTCTTCAAAGTTTTCATAGCCATTTTTAATAAATGCATTACCAGTAATATTTTCATATAACTCTACGTAACGATTGGTAATATTTTCTATTAAATTATCAGGAAAAGTTGGTGCGCTTGCTCCTTCTTGCCCCTGAAAACCTTGGCTAATTAACCATTGACGAACAAATTCTTTTGAAAGTTGACGTTGCTGTTGGTCTTTTGCTTGAATTTCGGCATAAGTATCTGAATAAAAATAACGAGAAGAATCTGGTGTATGAACCTCATCCATTAACATAATAATACCATTTTTATTTCCGAATTCATATTTAGTATCTACCAAAATTAAGCCTTGTTTTAAAGCATATTCAGTTCCAAAAGCATATAAGTCTCGAGTATGTTTTTCTATATGTTCAAAATCAGTTTTACTTACTAAACCTTGAGCTATTATATCTTCTTTGCTTATATCAGTATCGTGGCCACTAACGGCTTTAATGGTAGGAGTAATAATTGGCGTTGGGAATTTGTCGTTTTCAAGCATTCCATCAGGCATTGCTACTCCACAAATCATGCGCTTTCCGCTTTTGTATTCGCGCCAAGCATGGCCAGTTAAATAACC
>CAMCQX010000041.1 GCA_945876985.1 Chitinophaga pinensis | reverse complement strand
CAGTGTTAACATATAATGCGTTTTATAATTTTTTGGAGCAAATATATCAATCTGAAATTTATATTTAAGTAGTTTGGAAAATAAAGAGGTATTTTATTTAAAATTATCTCAAACAGACAAACTTTGTATTAATTATAATAATTTTTTTTAAAGGTTAAATTTGTTGTATTTAGTTTTTTATATTGCTGCCATGATTTATTTAAAAAATATTTTACAAAAACTCAGAAAATATAAGCTGGTTGTTGCTTTTGCAATAATTGGTTTGGTGTCGTTTAAAGCCACTGATACTTACTTTGAAATATCTAAAAACATGGACTTATTTGTTTCCGTTTTTAAGGAAATTAACACTTATTACGTAGATGAAATAGATGCGGGGAAATTAACAAAAAGAGCCATTGACGAAATGTTAAATACGCTCGATCCTTACACCAATTATATCAGTGAAGCTGAAGCCGAAGATTTTAGGTTTCAAATGACTGGCCAATATGGGGGTGTAGGTGCACAAATAGCTGCCAAAGGCGATTACGTAGTTATTACCGACCCTTACGAAGGTTATCCAGCCCAAAAAGAAGGCTTACTTCCAGGTGATTTAATTATAGAAATAGAAGGAAAAAGCAACAAAGGAAAATCGACCACTGAAGTAAGCAAATTACTAAAAGGACAAGCTGGAAGCAAAGTAAATATTACCATCAAACGCAACGATGTAGAATTGAAAAAATCGTTAATGAGGGAAGAAATTAAAGTAAAAAATGTTCCGTATTTTGGAATGATAAATGCTGAAACTGGAATTATAAAATTAACAGGATTTACAAATGATGCGGGTAAAGAAGTGCGTGATGCCTTTTTAGAGTTAAAGAAAAACACTTCTCTAAAAAACGTAATTTTAGATGTTAGAGGAAATCCAGGTGGATTATTACACGAAGCAGTAAATATTGTAAATATTTTTGTGCCACAAGGACAAGAAGTGGTAAGTACAAAAGGAAAAGTAAAAGAATGGGAAAAAATTTATAAAACTTTAAATCCAAGTACCGATGAAAGCATTCCTTTGGTAGTTTTAACCAATAGAGGTTCTGCTTCTGCTTCCGAAATTGTAAGTGGAACCATTCAAGATTTGGACCGTGGAATAGTAATTGGCAAAAAAACTTTTGGCAAAGGTTTGGTACAATCTACAAGACCTTTAAATTATAATGCACAAATAAAAATTACTACCGCCAAATATTATACGCCAAGTGGCCGTTGTATTCAAGCATTAGATTATTCGCACAAAAACGAAGATGGCAGTGTTGGCAGTGTTGTAGACAGTTTAAAGAAAGCTTTTAAAACCAAAGCTGGCCGTAAAGTTTTTGATGGCGGTGGTGTTGATCCTGATATAAATGTTGAACCAATTGCTTTATCAAAAATTACAGAAAGTTTAATTTCAAAGCAATTAATTTTCGATTTTGCTACTGCGTACCGAAACAAAAATGCCAGCATCAGCGATGCCAAATCGTTTAAATTAACAGAAAATGATTTCAATGATTTTAAAACATTTATTGCCAATAAAGATTACGAATACAATACTGCCACTGAAACTGCTTTATTAGAAGTAAAAAAGAAAGCAGAAGATGAAAAATATTTTGATGCGATAAAAACCCAATATGAAGCCTTAAAACTAAGTATGAATCACGATAAAAAAGCTGATATTGAAAAAAATAAAACAGAAATTATTGAACTTTTAGAAGAAGAAATAGTTAGAAGATATTATTTTCAAAAAGGCAGAATTGAAGCTGGTTTTGACCATGATTTAGATGTGCAAGCAGCATTAAAAATATTTGCTGATAAAACAGCATATAAAAACATTTTAACTACTATCAAATAACATTTACCTATAAAAAAATGTTATCAATAAACGATTTTATTATCCTATTTTTATTTGGCTCTTTTGGTGGCTTTATGTCGGGTTATTTGGGTGTTGGCGGTGGCATCATTTATGTTCCTGTATTAGATTATTTTCTTTCAAAATATTTTCATGATACAGAATTGGTAAAAGCAGTTTTAGCCAATTCGCTTTTTGTAATTATGTTTTCTGCAGCTATAGCAAGCTACAAACAGTATAAATTAGGCAATTTGTTTTTTAAGGAAATAATACAAACATTATTACCTGGAGTAGTTAGTGTTATTGTTTTACAAACCTTAATAAACAAAGGAACTTGGTATAGCCGCGATGTGTTTTTATACTTTTTTTTATCCATGCTTTTGTTTGTTGTTTTCAAAATGTTTTTATCAAAACCCAAAGCAATCATTGCTGAAAGCACCAAAGCCGATAACTATAAATACAATATTACAGGCGCATTTGCAGGTATAGTTACTGCCATGTCGGGCTTAGGTGGCGGAGTAATTATGACGCCTGTTTTTACCGAATGGATGAAGTTAGATATTAAAAAAGCAAGTGCTATTTCTACGAGTGTTATCCTTGGTTTTGCTTTGGTAATTGGAATTTTAAATTTAAATATTATTCCAGTTCATAAAATCAGTAGTTTCCAATTTGGTTACATCCTTTTACCAATTGCTTTACCCTTAATTATTGGAACATTTTTATTTGCTCAAATGGGAGTAAAAACTGCTCAAAAAAGCAAATCGCAAACCATTCGTATTATATTCGCTAGCTTTGCTTCCATTGTTTTATTAAAAGTTATTTATGAAATTCTTATTATCCATTCTATTCTTTAGTGCTATTGGTCATTTATTTGCGCAAAATTTAATAAAAACCGATGAAGAAACCATCAATTCATTGGAACAAAACATAAGTTATTTAGCTAGCGATAGGCTTGAAGGACGATTAATGGGAAGCCGTGGCGAAAAATTAGCTTATGAGTTTTTAATTGATAATTTTCAATCGCTTGGGTTAACACCAAAAGGCAGTGATGGCGGATTTTTACAGGCTTTTACTTTAAGTAAGTTATCGTACAACAATATTTCTTTTTCCATGAGCAGAAAAAGTTTTGAAAAAGTTTTAGCAGGCATAAACCCAACTGGTTTTTATCCATTAACTGAAAGCAATATTGGAAAAATAAAAGGTAAAACCATTTGGCTTGGAGCAGGAAATACTACCGATTATTTAAACAAAAAGCATTTAGATGGTAAAATATTGGTTTATAAATTAGCTGATAAAAACAACCCAAATAACAAAATTGGACTAGAAACTAAAATAGACACCGCCATTGCTTTAGGCGCTAAAGCTGTCATTATTATTAACCAAAATGCGGATGTTTTAGAACCAGAATTCAAGCCGTTTTTCAAAAATCATTTTTATAAAATTCCTGTTTATTTTATTTCTCATGAAAACAGAATAGACTCTATTCATTTTGACAATGCTTCTGTAAAATTAAATATTGACACCATTTCAAGAACTTTAACCGGCCATAATGTAATTGCTTATTTAAACAATAAAGCTGCTCAAACAGTAGTAATTGGAGCGCATTACGACCATTTGGGTTATAATGAATTAGGCGGTTCCACTTACAGAAGACCTGAAAACGAAAAGCCACAAATTCATAACGGTGCCGATGACAATGCAAGTGGAACTGCTGCATTAATTGAATTAGCCGAAGTAATAAAAAAAGCTCATTTAACTAAATATAATTATTTGTTCATTGCCTTTAGTGGCGAGGAAGAAGGTCTTTTAGGTTCTAATTATTTTTGCAAAAATCCAAGCATTGACACCACCAAAATTAACTACATGATCAATATGGATATGCTTGGAAGGTTAGATACTGCAAAACAAACTTTTGCTATTGATGGTGTAGGAACTTCGCCAACATGGAACATTGCTTTGGCTAATATTAATATTGAAGGTATAAAACCAAAAACATCGGAAAGTGGCGTGGGTGCTAGTGATCATACTTCATTTTATAATATTGGAATTCCTGTTTTACATTTCTTTACTGGTTCACATTACGATTATCACAAACCTAGCGATGACGATCAGTTGATTAATTATAAAGGCGAATTAGCTGTTATCAAATACATATATAATTTAGTTTATAATTTAGAAAATGAACCACGTTTAAAATTTACTAAAACCAAAGACACCCATTCAAGCACTGGAAGCACTGGTTTTAAAGTAACTTTAGGCATTATGCCCGATTATTTATACGAGGGAAAAGGGGTAAGAATAGATGGAGTTACAGAGGGAAGACCTGCTGCAAATGCAAACTTAAAACGTGGCGACACCCTCATAAAATTAGGTGTTGACGAAGTTATCGACATGCAAGCTTACATGAAATGTTTGGGTAAATATAGTAAAGGCGAAAAAGTAAAAGCCATTGTAGTTAGAGACGGTAAAGAAATGGAAGTAGAAATTACGTTTTAAACAAAATATCTTTAATATTCAGTTGTAAATTTACGTGTCCGTTAAAGAAATTTTCTTCTATATAATAACAAATATCAAAGCTAATACCTTGGGCTACTTTATCGTGGTGTTCGCCTAGTCCAAAGCCAATTGCTTTGTATATTCTTCCACCTTCTTCGTGGGTTAAACTTAAGCGCAAATGGTTGTTTCCAACAATGGTTGCATCGCCTACATCCCATACATTTCTGGTCATAAAAATTGGGCTTGCATTGCCTGGTCCAAAAGGAGCAAATTGCTTTAGCACACTAAAAAACTTAGGTGTTATAGCCCTAAAAGGAATTTCAGTATCGTATTCTATTTCGGGTGTTAAACTGCGTGTAACAATATTTTTGGAAACGATTGCTTCAAATTTTTCTTGAAATTTTGGAACATTTTCTACCCTTAAAGTTAAACCAGCAGCATGCGTATGTCCACCGTATTGTTCTAATAAATCAGCACATTCTTCAATGGCACCGTATAAATCAAAGCCCTCTACAGAACGAGCAGAACCAGCTGCCATTCCATTGCTTTCGGTAAGAACAATAGTTGGTCTGTAATATTTTTCAATTAAGCGCGAAGCCACAATTCCAATGACCCCTTTATGCCATTCTGAATGAAATAAAACCGTTGACTTTCGGCTATGAAAATCTTTATCGGCCAAAATCATGTTAAAAGCTTCTTCAGTAATACTGCTATCAAAGTTTCTGCGTTCGTTGTTGTGGTGGTTAATCATTTCAGCAATCTCTGCCGAATCTTTGTCTTTGTCAGAAATCATTAACCTTACCGAATCTTTAGCATCTGCAATTCTTCCAGCTGCATTTATTCTTGGCCCAATAAAAAATACAATATCATTTACCGAATATTCTGGCCTAGGCGCATAATTTTCTAACAATGCTTTGATGCCTCGGTTCGGATTTGTTTTTAGTTTTTTTAAACCTTGGTAAGTAATTACTCGGTTTTCGTCCATAATAGGCACCAAATCGCTGGCTACACTAATGGCCGAAAGGTCCATGTATTCTTCTACTTCTTTAAAATCAATTTCGTGTTTAATGCAATATCCTTGCACTAATTTTAACCCAATTCCACAACCCGAAAGTTCTTTAAAAGGATAAGGGCAATCGGCTTGTTTTGGATTTAAAATAGCCACAGCCGCTGGCAATTCATCACCTGGTAAATGATGGTCGCAAATAATAAAATCAACACCTTTTTTGTTGGCATATTTTACTTTATCGTTGGCTTTTATACCACAATCTAAAGCTATAATTAAACTGTAACCATTATTGCTAGCCCAGTCAATGGCCATAAACGATATGCCATAACCTTCGGTATATCTATCGGGAATATAATATTCTATTTCTTTAAAACGCTTGGAAAAAAAATCGTAAACAGTAGCAACCGAAGTGGTTCCATCTACATCGTAATCGCCATAAATTAATATTTTTTGGTTTTTTTCTAAGGCTTCGTCTATTCTTTCAATGGCCCTAGTCATTCCTTTCATAATAAAAGGATCGTGCATGTGGGAATATTGAGGTCTAAAAAAGTTTTTTGCTTTATCAAAAGTATCAACACCACGCTGCACCAAAATTCCTGAAAGCACTTTGTTTACATTAATAGCACTAGACAAGGCTTCAACAGTCTTCTTATCGGGTTCGGGTTTTGCTCGCCATTGTTTTTGCATAATGTGTGGCGAATGTAGTGTATTGTATGTAATTTTATTTCATTTTTTATGTAAATGGCTTATTTTTAGTTTGAAAAAATTGGTAAAACTCCAATATAACAATTCAACAATAAAACAATTTAACCATCTAACAAATCTCCAAATCTCCAAATCTCTAAATCTCTAAATCAAAAATCAACAAGTTTTGCTTATTTTGCAACCCAATTTATGAGTGAAGATATAGATATATTTAAAAAAGTAGTATCGCATTGCAAAGAATACGGTTTTGTATTTACCAGCAGCGAAATTTATGATAACGGTTTAGGTGCGGTGTATGATTACGGGCAAAATGGGGTGGAGCTAAAAAATAATTTACGCCAATATTGGTGGAAATTTATGGTGCAAACTCACGATAATATTGTGGGATTAGATGCTGCAATTTTTATGCACCCAAAAACTTGGAAAGCCAGCGGCCATATTGATGGTTTCAGCGATCCAATGATTGACAATAAAGACAGTAAAAAACGTTACCGTGCTGATAATTTATTGGAAGATAAAATTGCTAAATACCAAAAAGATGGCAAAACTAATAAAGCCGATGAATTACAAACTGCTTTGGACAATTCACTTTTGGCAAACGATTTAGACCAACTAAAAACGTTAATAGAACAACACGAAATAGCTTGCCCTTTTAGCGGAACTAGGAATTGGACAGATGTGCGCCAATTCAATTTAATGTTCAGCACCGAAATGGGTGCAATGGCTGAAGATGCTGATAAAATTTACTTACGTCCGGAAACTGCGCAAGGAATTTTTGTGAATTTTTTAAATGTTCAAAAAAGTGGTAGAATGAAAATTCCATTTGGAATTGCTCAAACCGGAAAAGCATTTAGAAACGAAATTATAGCGCGCCAATTCATTATGCGAATGCGTGAGTTTGAACAAATGGAAATGCAGTTTTTTGTTCGTCCGGGTACACAAAAACAATGGTTCGAATATTGGAAAGAGGCAAGAATAAAATGGCATTTAGCATTGGGTTTCGATAAAGCAAGTTACCGCTTTCACGACCATGTAAAACTAGCACATTATGCCGATGCGGCAACCGATATTGAATTCGATTTTCCTTTTGGATTTAAAGAAGTAGAAGGCATTCATTCTAGAACTGATTTTGACTTAAAAAGTCACCAAGAACATTCAGGCAAAAAAATGCAATATTTTGATGCTGATTTAGATGAAAATGGAAAACCTTTTGGCAATTATATTCCTTATGTAATAGAAACCAGCATTGGTTTAGATCGATTGTTTTTATACACACTTTGCGCTAGCTACAAAGAAGAAGAAGTAGGAGAGGGAGACAAAAAAGATACGCGAGTGGTATTGTCATTGCCACCAATTTTAGCACCTTACAAAGTGGCTATTTTCCCATTAACTAAAAAAGATGGATTGCCAGAAGTGGCACGCAAAATCATTGATGATTTGAAGTTTGATTATAACTGTTTTTATGAAGAAAAAGATGCCATTGGCAAGCGTTACCGCAGACAAGATGCATTGGGAACTCCTTTTTGCATTACGGTAGATCATGAAAGTTTAGAAAACCAAACAGTAACTATTCGCTACCGCGATTCCATGTTACAAGAACGCATTCCAATAAGCAGCATCAAAAGTATTTTAGATGATGCCATTAATTGGAAAAAGATTCTAACACAAACTGTTTAAGGTTTAATCAAATAAAAAAGCTGCACTTTATTAAAAAGTGCAGCTTTTTTATTTTTATAAGAACACTACTTTATTTCACCAATTTAACGGCTTTAGTCATTCCGCCTTGGGTAACTTTTAACACATAAAAGCCTTTAGGTAAAACATTGGCATTATCAATGTTTATGGTATTTAAACCCAATATTGCACTTACATTTCTTTCGCTTACCAACGCACCTTTTGAATCGTAAATTAACACTTGAATATTTTTATCAGAAATAGCATTTATTCTAATATTTAATTCATTATCAAATGGATTTGGCTGCACATTTACAATGTCAAATGTGCCATTATCAATATTGCTAATTTTAACAATATTTGAGTATGAGAAATTACCATCAAAATCTATTTGTTTCAATCTGTAATATACATCAAAACCATTTGTGTTAGCATCAATAAATGAGTAGTTATTCAATTTATTACTTGTTCCAGCTCCTTTTACAAAACCAATATTGGTAAAGTTTTTAGCATCGTAACTGCGTTCTATTTCATAACCATTATTATTAGTTTCAGAAGCGGTAGACCAAGCCAATTGAATATTATTTTTATCAATTTTAGTTGCGTTAAATGTTAACCATTTTACTGGTAAAGTATTCACTGATGTAGAACTTGCCACACCAAAATCGCCATAAGAAGTTAGGCCTGCAGCTACCAATAAACCGGAGGTCAAAGTAGTATTTAATGCTACCCAACCACCAGTAGATTCTGACCTTCTAACTAAATATAAACTATCAGGACTTTGAATGCCACCAATTACTGAAGTATTAAAGTATAAATCGAACGGAGCTGTTCCAGGTAAATAACCTGTTCCAATTCCTGAATAGTTAACAGAATACCAAGCCGAAGGACTCACAACATTAGGTGTAAAAACAGCCGAATTATTAGTAGAAGCGGTTGAATTAGTAACAAAAACTGGACTTGCACTACTAAAAACTGGTGTGCCTCCAAAACGACTTACAGATAAAACTCCATTAGACGCACCAATACTAGAACCATACGAAACACTGATGATTCCAGCTGAATAAAATGTAGCCGAAGTAACACTTTGTTGGCTTAACGAAACTGGATTTAACACGTTGATATTATTGATATAAATCTGATTGCCTAAACCTGATCTACTTCTGAAAGCAATTTGCACAAAAGTATTGTTGGCATAAGCCGATAAATCAACAGTAGCTTGGCGCCATTGTATTGCAGATGAAGGAGTAAAAGTACTACTTTGAACCGCTGCTGTTCCTAAACTTGGATTTCCATTTTGGTCTATTAATGTTTCAATAACCGTAAAAGTATTTCCTCCATCTGTTGAAACTTCTATATCAAAAGTATCTTCTTTTGATGCATTTGTATTTGGTGCATGTGCTAACGAATAAAACAAAGTTGGACGGGCTTTTCCTGAAAAATTAAACGATGAAGAAGAAACAATTCTTCCATTGTCGTTATAATTAATATTATCGGCCATTAGCGAAACACCTGATGTACCATTTGCCTGAGTAACCGATGCTGATGATTTCCAAATTGGTTTAACAGCATTGGCATTATCTATAGTCCATTGAGTTGTTAAATTTGTTCCCGATGACCTAAATGGCAAGGT
>CAMCQX010000040.1 GCA_945876985.1 Chitinophaga pinensis | reverse complement strand
AAAACGTAATTTATGGCTATATTTTTTTGAATCAGCATCCATAATTCCATAATTATCAATTTGGTCAATTCTCACTTTTCCACTGGCGTGAATAATAGTTTCATTATTTAATAATATACCAACGTGGGTAATTTTACCATCTTCATTGTCAAAAAAAGCCAAGTCACCCAATTTGCTTTCAGCCAAAAAAGCAACTGCTTCACCTTGTTCCGCCTGTTGAAAAGCATCTCGTTTTATATTTACATTTTTTTGCTTAAAAACCATTTGTGTAAATCCGCTACAATCAATTCCCCAAGGAGTTTTACCGCCCCATAAGTATGGAGAATTTAAATACTGCTTTGCAATTTGTTCCAAACTCAAATCAATATTTTGATTTTCAAAATCAAATTCAAAACCGCTTATTTTAAAATTTTCTTTGAAATATATTTGGCTGCCTGTGGCAATATACATTGGCACATTATTTACCATTATTTTTAAATGCGGATATTCCATAACAACAATGGGATTCATTAAATTATTCCATTCATTTTCCACTATTAAATTGATTTGTTTTTCATTGATCCAACCAATGTAATTGTCATCAATTGTTTCAATTTTTACCCAACTTGGTTGTTGATGGAGCACTTTATATTTCTCGCCAAATAATAATTGGCTTACCATTTCGCTTTTGCTATTTGGTTCCTCGCGTAGGGGAATAATTGGAAGTAAACTAATACCAAACATAATTTTTAAACTTAATTACTATTGTTAAATTTCGACAAAGCTAAACAAAAAGATGTAAATATAGATTGATCCTATTTGAATAAAATATTAGAATTTATAAAAGTAGTGAAAACAAAAAAGCCCGAATTCCAAAAGAACTCGGGCTATAATATGAAATAATTTTAAATTATGCTTCAGCAACAACTTCTGGTTTTGCAACCAAAGGAGTAACCGATACATAACTGCGATCGTTTGCTTTTTTACGGAACACAACAGTTCCATCAATTAAAGCAAATAATGTATGGTCTTTTCCAATTCCAACATTATCGCCTGGGTGATGCTTAGTGCCGCGTTGACGAATAATAATATTGCCAGCGTCAGCTCTTTGTCCACCAAAAATTTTAACGCCTAGGCGTTTGCTATGTGATTCACGTCCGTTTTTCGAACTACCTGCACCTTTTTTGTGAGCCATGGTCTTTAATCTTTTTTTTTAGTTAAACAATAAATTTAAGCGTTGATAGCTTCAATTTTGATTTGAGTGAAACATTGGCGATGGCCATTTAATTTTCTGTAACCTTTTCTACGTTTTTTCTTAAATACGATAACTTTATCGCCTTTTAAATGTGATAAAACGGTAGCTTTAACTACAGCACCTGCTACAGTTGGAACTCCAACTGAAATTGAACTGCCATCTTGTAATAGCAGTACTCTGTCGAATTCAATACTGGCGCCTTCTTCGTGTTGTAAGCGGTGTACATACACTTTTTGGTCTTTTTCAACTTTAAATTGTTGGCCAGCAATTTCTACGATTGCGTACATAATTTGTATATTTTTTATTTTTTAAGGGCTGCGAATATATGCCAATCTTATTTAAATACAAATACTTGAAATAAATATTTTTTTTAAATACTATATTTATGTTTCAATATTCTTTTTTGCATATGTTTTGATCGATTTAAAATAATTAATACTTCAATCAAGCATTTAAAAAATATGAAATCCTAAACCAAAGTTCTGCGGTTTGGCATTTATATTGTAAATATAATGGTTTTTAACCTTACAATTTACTTTTATAAATGATAGATATACCTGAGGATGTTACTTTTGAGGAGTGGACAGAAAACGATGATGCAAATTTTGAAACAATTCCAATTACTTTAAACGACAAAGATTTAGAAGTAAAATTGGAAGATTTGCCCGAAGTACTGCCAATATTACCATTACGAAACACCGTACTTTTTCCAATGATGGCATTGCCAGTAAGTATTGGCAGAGTAAAATCAAATAAATTAATAAAAGATGCTAAGAAAAATAAATCGTTTATTTTAGTAGTTGCACAAAAAAATATAAATGCTGAAGAACCCAATATGGAAGATTTATACCATACTGGAACTTTGGCAAAAGTGCTGCGAATTATTAAGCTACCCAATAATCAGGAAACGGTTTTTTTGCAAGGCATTAAACAAATTACGCTTACTGGCATTACTAATACTGAGCCTTTTTTAAAGGGAACTTATACTGTAAATGAGCAAGTAGATGATTCAAAAGATGCAAAAACAAAAGATTTACTAAAAACTATTAAAACTGTAGCTGCTGAATTAATGAAATTGCAAGGCACTTTCTCGCCTGAATTAATTAGCGGTGTTAAGCGAATTGATAATCCGTTTTTGTTAATGGCGTTGGTTTCTACAAATTTGAGTGTTGACATCATTTCAAAGCAAAAAATATTAGAAAATATTATAGCGGGTGAAATGGCGAATGTTTTATTAGAATTAATGATGACTGAAAAAGAGTTGTTAATTCTAAAAAACAAAATTCAAGATAAAGTTCGTGGCGACATGGATAAACAACACCGTGAATTCTTTTTGCACCAGCAAATAAAAGCCATTAATGAAGAATTAGGTTCTGAAAGTCCTGAGCAAGAAGTAGAAACTTTAAAAGCTAAAGCAAAGGATAAAAAATGGAAGCCTGAAATTGCAGAAGCATTTAACAAAGAATTGGAACGATTGCGTAGAATCAATCCTATGGCACCTGATTATAGCATTCAAATAAATTATCTGAACACGCTTTTAGACTTACCTTGGGATGAAACTACTACTGATAATTTTGATTTAAAACGTGCAGAAGAAATTTTAAATGAAGATCATTTTGGATTAGAAAAAGTAAAAAAACGTATCCTTGAATACTTGGCGGTTTTAAAACTTAAAGGTGATATGAAAAGTCCAATTCTTTGTTTGTATGGCCCTCCAGGAGTTGGTAAAACAAGTTTGGGTAAATCAATTGCCAAAGCATTAGACAGAAAATATGCACGAATTTCATTAGGTGGATTGCACGATGAAAGTGAAGTAAGAGGACACCGTAGAACTTATATTGGCGCCATGCCAGGCCGAATTATTCAAAACCTAAAAAAGGTAAAAAGTAATAATCCTGTATTTGTTTTAGATGAAATTGATAAAATACAAAATAGCTACCGTGGAGATCCTTCTAGTGCTTTGTTAGAGGTTTTAGATCCTGAGCAGAATGGAACTTTTTACGATAATTTTGTGGAAATAGATTACGATTTATCGAATGTAATGTTTATAGCTACCGCCAATAATTTAGATGCCATTCAACCTGCTTTATTAGATAGGATGGAAATTATAGAAATTAACGGTTATACGTTGGAAGATAAAATAGAAATTGCTAAAAAATATTTGATTCCTAAGCAAGAAAAAAACCATGGTTTAAAACTAAATAGTTTTGAATTAGGCAATGAAGTTTTAGAAAAAATAATTGATGGATATACCCGTGAAAGTGGTGTGCGTGGATTAGAAAAACAAATTGCTTCAGTAGCTCGCCATGTGGCGATGCAAAAAGTAATGTTTAAGAAAAATTTAAAGAAAATTGACCTTGACTACTTACCAACTATTTTAGGAGTGGAGCGCGGAGAAAAAGAAATGTATCAAGGAAATGATGTAGCTGGTGTAGTTACAGGTTTGGCTTGGACAAGTGTAGGTGGAGAAATATTATTTATAGAAAGCAGCTTAACCCAAGGAACTGGTAAATTACAATTGACTGGTCAGTTAGGCGATGTAATGAAGGAATCTGCTATTACAGCACTTACGTTTTTAAAATCACATTGCGATTATTTAGGAATAAATCCAAAGGTTTTTAACCAATTTGATGTGCATATACATGTGCCCGCAGGTGCCGTTCCAAAAGATGGTCCATCGGCTGGAGTTACCATGCTTACTTCATTGGCAAGTTTATTTACTCAAAGAAAAGTAAAACCTCAATTGGCCATGACAGGCGAAATTACATTACGCGGAAAAGTATTGCCAATTGGTGGCGTAAAAGAAAAAATATTGGCTGCTAAGCGTGCTGGAATTACCACCATTTTATTATGTGAAACCAACAAAAAAGATGTGGAAGAAATAAGCAAAAACTATTTAAAAGATGTTAGTTTTCATTATGTAAAAAACATGTTGGAAGTAATTGACTTTGCTTTATTAGACGAAAAGGTTGCAAATCCGGTAAACATGGAAATAGTGGAAGTAAAACCTGCTGTTAAATAAAAAAATAAAGATAAATAAACAAAAAAGTTCCTCTTGAAAATGATTCAAGCGGAACTTTTTTTTTGAGATTAATTAATGTGAATAAAAAACTCCTAATAGGTATTTATTGTAATAATTCCGGGTTTAGGAAACACTCTTACAGTAGCTGAACCCACAATAGTAGCAGCGCAAATATTAGCTGATGTTAAAGAAGTTATAGTAAAAGTTCTTATTCCAACAGAACTATAAACAGAACTATTGAAAAAGTAAGGACTTGTTGTTATTCCATTAACAGTTACAGGAGTTACACCATCGGTATAAGTCATGTTCCAAGGGCCTGTATTTCCCGTAAAAGTAACTCTTAATTTACCAATACTAGCACTATTTATACAAATAGAATCAGTACCACTGATGGTAGCAACTAAGCTTGGTAAAACCAAAATTCGGTATTTTGCGGTATCACCAATACAACCTGTAGGACCAATTTCAACTACCCTTAAAGTATCTGTTCCGGAAATACTTCCATAGTTTATTAATATACTATCGGAACGGCCACTAATTGTAGTAATTGTACCTAAACCGTTTTTTAAAGACCAGTAATAAGTAGAGCCTGCACTTGGGTTAACATCATATTTCATGTTAATTGAATTGGTACAAACTGTTTGGGTTTGTGCATTTATTTTAACGATACTAACTGTCAAAATTAAACTTAATAATAGTACTATCTTTTTCATTATAAGGAGATTAAATTGTTGATTTTGATAATGCAATGTCACTTAATAAAATTGAATTATCAAATATTTTTTTGTTACTTATTTTTTTACTTTTTATGAACTGAATTTATTAATAATGACTTATGCCAGATGAAATAGGTTTAGGAAAAACAGTTATCCTTCCATTTCCACTAATTACTGCAGGGCAACTGCCAGTAGCGCCAGCACTTAATAGGCTAAAAGTTTTTATCCCTGCTGATAAATATAACGGAGAATTGAAAATGTATGGATTTGAAGTTATACCAGTAATTGAAACTGGTGTTACACCATCGGTATAAGTGGCATTCCATGGGCTAATGCCAGTAAATGTTATTCGTAATTTGTTTAAACTTAAATTATTTACACAAATAGAATCTGTTCCACTAATCACAGCAGAAATACTCGGTAAAATTACAACCGCTAGTTTCATCGTATCACCTTTACAACCAGAAGGACCAGTTTCAACTAAACGTAAAGTATCAATTCCAGAAACTGTACCATAAGTAATTAAAATACTATCGGTTCTGCCAGCAATAGGAACAATTGTTCCTAAACTATTTTTTAGCGACCACGAAAAAGTAGAGCCAGCACTTGGCACCACATCATAAACATTTCCACTAGAGCCAACACAAGCTGTATCTGCCTGTGCAAATGTTTTAGTATTGCCCAAGGCAATAAAAACAATAAAAAAGAAAATATATTTTTTCATAAAATTTAATTAGTAAGGTTGAATAATAGGAGTTGAAAAATTTGGTCTAATATATATAAGATAATTAGTTGGAATAGCGGCTAAAGTTGCAGCTGCATTTGCCCTAGCATAACTTCCAGGTGCGGGATTATTCAGTGTAGCACTTAAATTGGAAGCAAAACCTGTAATAACCAAATAATAAGTTCCAGTTGTTAAACTAGCAGTTGGAATAGAAGTAATAGAAATAATTCCAGATGTGGTATTTAAAGTTATAGGAAAACCAAGAACATTTAAACCCGCAGTGGAGCCACTTCTTAGTTCATAAGTAATGGCAAATTCCCCTAAATTACTTGCTCCACCAATAACAGAAAAATTTGAAACGGTTAGTGTTTTAGTTCCTAGTGTTGCACCTAAACATATTGTATCATTTGCTCCTAACGAAACAATTGGTTTTGGGTAAACATCAATTGGTTTATTAACTATATTTCCCGAACATCCATTTACTGTTTCAAATGATTTAATGGTATCTCTAAACATTGAAGCAGTTGTATTTCCCCAAGTAATTGTTGTTGTACCCTTTCTTGCTCCACCACCATCTATTCTTGATGAAGTACTTGGAAATCCTAAAGTTAAACTCCATGATACCACAGATGTTAAATTTACAGTAGTATCAATTCTAAATACACTGGTATTTCCATTCCAAACTTTTTGATTTTGAGCTTTTAAATTAACTGTAACACCAATAATGAAAAACATTATTAATATTATTAAAGTGAATTTAATTTTAAACCTAGTCATGAATTTTATTTTTATCAATTCGCTAATATTGGTTGAGATAAAGGAATAGTTTTTATAATACTTTGAATATTTGTTCCAATTTCATTATAGGCCCTACCTCTTGCTGCGTTATATGAATTTCCATTTAAATTATCATTCCCAAACCTAAAAGCATATATTTTATAATAATAAGTAGTACCACAATTAAAAGTATAATTATCAGTGTAAGTAAGAGTGGAAGAATAATTAATATTTACAATAACTGTAGCAGTTCCAATTGAGGATCCAACTGCATAAACTATACTATCTGATGGATTGGTAAACGAATTAATTGTATCTCTTAAAATAATATAACCAATAGTTGAATCACTTGGATTAGGATCGGTACAAGCATTCCATATTAAATTTGCTTGAGTAAATCCGGTATTAGTTAGAATGGGATTTAAAGTTGGACTATTATAAATTGGTTGCCTTAAACTACGCCAATAATTCCTGTTTGGAAAAGTAGGTGAGGAAAAATTATAATTAGGTAATCCTTGAGTTATGTTTGTACTTCCATTGGAAGTCCAGGTAGTTCCAATAAAACTACCAATATATTCACTTAAACTACTTCCTGGGCAAACATAAACATTTTCGCCATTACTGATTCCAACAGCATGATTCAATTTATTAGTTGAAATAATACCTGTGTAACTTAACCCAATAGGTGGAAATTTATGGGCAAGTGCATGAATATGATTATTACTATTGTCTCTTATTTGAACAATATCAGCAGTTGCACTTATGGATAAAGAAGCTCCTGACCAAGATTGAGCCGTTCCAAAATCGCCTCCACTAAAATAACCGCTTAATTGTGCATGAACTTCTATGTATCCATCCGATTTAATTGTATCAACTATTCTGTTTGTAGCTGAAGCCGTTGAACGTATTCTATGCCAAATAATAATGATGGTACCAGCTCTTAAATTATTCCAAAAATTATTGTTTGAAAAAATAACTTCAGTTTGCCACCCAGTTTGACTACTATTATTATCCCTAATATTATAACCTCTTAAATCTGTATTGTCGTTTATAACTAAGAGTTCAGTCCATTCATCTCTTGTGTCTGATCCATTAAAATATTCACTTACCACCACATTTTGAGAAAAGGATAATTGTGTCAAACAAAAAAACACAATAAAAATTACAGATTTCTTTAAAATCTGAATATTGAATATTTTTATTTCTAAATTATAAGTGAACACATTTGCGAATATACAATAGTTTTTAAAACCACAAATAGAAATAGGATTGTAAAAATATTATAATTCATTTAAAACCAGAAACAAAAAACCACATATTGCTATGTGGTTTTCGGTAAAATATTAAAGTAAATTATTTCTTGAAACTTTTCAAAACTTCAATTGCATTTTTATTTGTTGGATCGTATTCTAAAGCTTTTTTATACATTGCTTTGCATTCAGTTTCCATGTCTTTTTGTAAAAAATAATAGCCTAAATAATCATAAGAAGTAGCTAAATTTTTTGAAAGTGCAACTTTTTGCTTATTTAAATTAGCTGTATCAGCTAAAGTAAGTTCTATGTATTTTTCATATAAATCTTTGGCTACAGTAGTTCTTAATAAAGTATCTATTGAGGTATTTACATTAGCTCTTTGGAACCAAGCATCGGCATAATCAGGTTTTGCTGAATTTATTTTTGAAAATGCGGTATCAGCTTTCAAATACATTTTAGCACTGTTATAATATTTACCAATTGCATAATTATCTATCAATGTTACTTTTTTTGCAGTACTTAAATACTCTTCATAAATTGAAGCAGCTTCAGCAAATCTTTTTTGTTTAAAATATATTTTAGCAATTTCAATTTTTATTTCAGTTTTTGCTGAGTTCATTAACAAAGCTTTATTTAAATTTATCAAAGCTAAACTATCGTTTCCAGGAATTTTTGATAGTAATTTTCCAGTATATTCATAGTCACTTTCAGCAATTTTATCAGCCGCTATTTTACTCATCAAAGTTTCCAATGCAGCAAGTCCTTTTTTAAAACCTTCTTGATCGTTTTTTAAATTACTGGCTTCATAACATGCATAAGCATACAATCTATTCAAATAAATATTGTTAGTTTTATCTGATTTTTTAGCCTCTTCAATATTTGCCAAAGCTTCTGCATATTCTTTTGCTCTAAACAAAATAATAGCAAAACGCATTTGATTTGCAGAACTTACTTCTGAGTTTTTTAAGTAGTTTTTATAAGATTCTTTAGCTAAAACAAATTTACGTTGAACTGAATAAAATTCCGCTTGATTTTTAAATGCTGTTGCATAATTCGGATCTTTTGAAAAAGCAGTATCTAAAGCTTCCTTAGCTACTTGTAAATTTTTCACCCTTATCCAAATCAATGCAATTTTAGCAAATGCTTTTGGTCTATTTGGATCTAAAACAGTGGCTCTATTGTAAAAAGTGGCAGCTTTACTTCCATCGGCCATTTCTAAATAAACATCGCCAGCAGTGGTAAGTACGTCATAATCATCTTTGGTAATTTTATAAGCTTCTTCCATTAAAGCAGATGCCTGAGCCAATAACTTAGTTTCACCAGCTATCATAGCACTAGCAATAGCCACTAAACCTTTTGCATTATTATAATCGCCATATTTATCCTTACATATTGCCAATGCTCTGTCGAATTGTACTTGTGCCTCGGCAGTTTTTCCTTCCTCTAAAAATAATTCGCCTAAACCAGCATATAATTGAGGAGTTTTTGGTGCTGCCGCAATTCCTAAATTATAAATTATAAAAGCTGAATCAGCCTTAAATAAATTATTATACGCTTGTCCTAAATAATAATAAGCCTCACCATAAGTAGGTTCTTTTTGAATTAATGTAGTGAAAATATTTCTTGCACTTTCATATTTTTCAAAATCCAATGCTTTTAAACCTTCGTTTAAAAG
>CAMCQX010000039.1 GCA_945876985.1 Chitinophaga pinensis | reverse complement strand
ACCCACATCAGCACCAATTCCTCCAGTTGTAATTTCAATTTCACTGATTGCATTTGAACCAATATCTAATCCAAAACCAGTTCCAGAAAGTGGATCTGTAACATTTACTCCATCAATATAAGATCATGTTTCATAAGTTCTACCACCTCTAATATTTACACCGGCTGGCGATTGAATTACACCGGGTTGTGTGTTTATAATTTGTTGTAATTGGCGCGAAGGAGCTAATTCTATATTGTCTTGGCTAATGGTATTTACAGTTTGTGGTTTGTCAACGTCAATTAAAGGTTTTTTTCCTAAAATTACTACTTCATCCATATTGGTGCTAGCGGTTTGCATTTCAATAGTTCCAATATTGGTAGTTTGGGCCGCAATTACTTTTACCTCAGTTTTTAAAACAGTTTTGAAACCTAAATATTTTATTTCAATATTATATTCTCCTGCTTTTATATTTTTTAAAGTAAATATTCCTTCTGAATTTGTTTGAGTAGCATACGAAGTTCCTTTAACTACAATGGTAACGCCAATGAGGGTTTCATTGTGTTTGGCATCCAAAATTTTACCAGTAATTAAACCAGAGTTTTGAGCAAAACTTATTGAACGTATTAGTAAAAATATTATTATAATGTATAAAAATCTCATTTAGGAATTCATTTTAAAACGTGGCAAAATATAAATTTAAATTTTCTTTGCATAATTAAGTTTGTGTTGCATTGAAAAATAGCTATTTTTCTTTTTATATTTTAACAATATGGCATGGTTTTAGTAAAAAATGTTTAAGCTTGCAATATCAAATTATAAAGCACTGAAAATTATGAAACGTATATTATTATTTTTATTCTTAATACCATTTATTAGTAAAGCAGATGTGTTTGATGATGTAGTTTTAACTATTAAATCGAATAAAAGCGATGTAGTTTCAAAGTTTTTAAATGCAAATGTAGAAATTACATTACTAGAAACTGAAAGTTTATGTAGTAAAGCACAAGCTGAGCAAATGCTTAAAAAGTTTTTTGATACTTATCCTTCCAAAATAATTAATATAAAACACAGAGGCGCATCGGCACAAGGTGCAAAATATGCCATTGCTAGTTACGAAACTGAGTCTGGTTTAAAGTTAAGGTTGTATATTTTTATGAAAAATAACTTGATTCATGAATTGAAAGTGGAGCGTGAATAGAAATTTAAAACAAATTATAATTTTATAATGTGTTGACAGCAATGATGTTTTATGAATGAAATTATTATAATTGTAATTAATCAATTAAAATAATTTGTTCCTAATGAATAAAAACATTACTATTTTTTTAAATCCAATTAACTGGTTTAAAGCATATCAATTCCACAAAGAGAATGCTCATTACGATAAATCTTCTTACGATTTAGAATTGTATTTGTATTCAAAAATATTGAAAAATGATATGCTTCATTGGGGGTATTTTGAAGATATAAATATTGCACCTGACGCCATTTCGATAAGAGATTTGGAAGAAGCACAAATGAAATATGCTGAAAATATCATGCATTTAATTGATGATAAACAAGGCTTAGTTTTGGATGTGGGTTGTGGAATGGGCGGTTTGTCGGCTATGTTAAAACAAAACGGAATCAATGTAGAAGCATTGACTCCAAATGTGAATCAAAAAAGCCATATCGAAAACAAATATCAAGGATTGATTTGTCACCATGCAAAGTTTGAAGACTTTAAATCGGAGCAGAAATATAAAACCATTATTAATTCTGAATCGTTGCAATACATCAACTTAGATAGTGCCATTGAACATGTAGATCATTTTATGGAAGTTGGAGGTAAATGGATTATAGTAGATTATTTCAGAAAAAACCAAGATGGAATTAATAAATCAGGACATTTAGAAGAAACCTTTTTAAGTAAAATTGCCAATAAAGGTTGGAAAATTACTTATGAAAAAGACATTACATTAAATGTGCTTCCAATGAGTAAGTTTATTTATATGTATGCAGAACGTTTTTTGATTCCTTTAAAACATTTTGCTTTTGAAAAATTACGTTTCAAAAAAGCTTGGTTATATTATTTAACAGAAAACTTAAGAAGTGGTATTGATAAAAAAATGACGAAAGAATTTGCTGCCATTGACCCAGATAAGTTTTTAAGAGAAAAAAAATACGCGATGTATGTGGTAGAAAGGGGATAGTTGTTGATTAAGATGCTGCCTATGGTTGGTGTTTTCACCAACCAATGAAAAACAAAAAAGTGGATTGGTGAGGACACCAACCACGGACAAAAAAAATGCAAAAAAAGGGCAACTTTATAGTATAAGTTATCCTTTTTTTTGTGCATATTGCGGACCTATTTTTATATCAAAAAAACTGAATGATTAACCAAGAATTGAATGAGCAATTATTAGCAATTGCGGAAACCTATGAAGCACCTGTTTATGTGTATCATGCCGAAACAATTATCAACCAATATCAAAAGCTAATCAATGCTTTTAAACCTTTAAATATTAAAATAAAGTATGCTTGTAAATCTTTAAATAATACTGCTATTTTACAATTATTACAACAGCAAGGAAGTGGATTAGATACCGTTTCTATCAATGAAGTTCATTTAGGTTTGGCAGCTGGTTTTTTGCCAAAAGACATTATTTTTACACCCAATTGTGTAAGCTTCGATGAGATAGTTCAAGCTGTAGAATTAGGCGTACATATTAACATTGATAATATTTCTATTTTAGAGCAATTTGGAAGCAAATACGGACATTCAGTACCTTGTTGCATTCGTTTAAATCCGCATATTTTAGCGGGAGGAAACAGTAAAATTTCTACTGGTCATATTGATTCAAAATTTGGAATTTCTGTTTATCAATTACGACATGCTTTGCGTGTGGTAAAATCTCATAATATTCATATCAATGGATTGCACATGCATACTGGAAGTGACATTTTAGATGCTGGTGTTTTTTTACAAGGTGCTGAAATTTTATTTGATTCGGCTAAAGATTTTACTGAGCTTGACTTTATAGATTTTGGAAGCGGATTTAAAGTTGCTTATAAACCAAACGATATAACTACCGATATAGAGGAATTAGGTAAAAGTTTAAGAGAAAGATTTGTTGAATTTTGCAAAGAATATGGCAAAGATTTAGAACTTTGGTTTGAACCAGGAAAGTTTTTGGTAAGTGAAAGTGGCTATTTTTTAGTAAAAGCCAATGTGATAAAACAAACCACAGCTACAGTTTTTGTTGGAGTTAACAGTGGGTTGAATCATTTGATTAGACCCATGCTTTACGATTCTTACCATCATATTATGAACTTAAGTAATCCTGAAGGTAAAGAAAGAATTTATACCGTAGTTGGATACATTTGTGAAACTGACACATTTGCTTGGGACAGGAAATTAAATGAAGTTTCGGAAGGCGATATTCTTTGTTTTTTAAATGCGGGTGCTTATGGTATAACCATGAGTAGCAATTACAATGCACGATTTAGACCGGCAGAAGTTTTAATTTATAAAGGCGTTCCGCATTTAATCAAAAAATGTGAAACAATGGCAGATATTACCAGAAATGAAGTTGCCATGGAATGGTAAACAAATTAAAAATATCCACAATAAATTTATATATAAATATTTGATTATAAATTACATGTAATACATTTTATTAAATGTAGATAAATAATTAAAAATATTAAAATGTGTATGTTAAATTGCATTCAACATATTTGGAACTGAATTTGACTTATTGCAAGTTAAATAAAAAAATTTTGGAATTATAACATGGAAGCTAAATTTTCACCAAGAGTAAAAGATGTAATAAGTTATAGCCGCGAAGAAGCCATTCGTTTAGGTCATGATTATATAGGAACAGAACACTTATTATTAGGCTTAATTAGAGAAGGCGAAGGCAAGGCATTAAAAATATTAAAAGCCTTAGGCGTTGATAATTCTAGGTTAAAAAGAACCATAGAAGATTCAATTAGAAGTACTGCAAGTAACAATACAAATTTTGTAAATATTCCACTTACAAAGCAAGCTGAAAAAGTTTTGAAAATTACTTATTTAGAAGCAAAAATATTTAAAACAGATATTATTGGAACGGAGCATTTATTACTTTCTATATTAAGAGATGAAGACAATTTAGCATCACAAATATTATCACAGTTTGGTATCAATTACGATATTTTTAAACAAGCTATTGAAAACAGAATTGATGAAGATTTTGATAGTCCTAAAAAGAATCCTAGAAATGAATTACCTGCTGATGAAGAGGATTATTTTGCAGGAGCTGGTTCGGGAAGAGATTCAGAACGTAAGCAAGAATCAACAAGAAGAATTGATCCAAAATCAAAAACTCCTGTATTAGATAATTTTGGAAGAGATTTAACCAAAGCTGCTGAAGAAGGAAAGATAGATGCAATTGTTGGGAGAGAAAAAGAAATTGAAAGAGTTTCTCAAATTTTATCTCGTAGAAAAAAGAACAATCCAGTTTTAATAGGAGAACCAGGTGTTGGTAAAACTGCCATTGCCGAGGGTTTAGCGCTAAGAATTATTCAACGTAAAGTTAGTAGAATATTATTTAACAAAAGAGTGGTAATGCTTGATATGGCAAGCTTAGTAGCAGGAACTAAATACCGTGGACAGTTTGAAGAACGCATGAAAGCGGTGATGAATGAATTGGAAAAAAGTCCTGATGTGATTTTATTTATCGATGAAATTCATACCATTGTTGGTGCCGGTGGAGCAAGTGGAAGTTTAGATGCCTCTAATATGTTTAAGCCAGCTTTAGCGCGTGGAGAAATTCAATGTATTGGTGCTACTACATTAAACGAATATCGCCAGTATATTGAAAAAGATGGCGCTTTAGAACGTAGGTTTCAAATAGTAATGGTAGAACCTGCAACTCCTGCAGAAACCATTCAAATTCTAACAAATATTAAAGATAAATACGAAACACATCATAGTGTAACTTATAACAATGAAGCCATTGTAGCCTGTGTAAATATGAGTACGCGTTACATGGTTGATAGACATTTACCAGATAAAGCAATTGATGTTTTAGACGAAGTTGGAGCTAGGGTTCATTTAAGTAATATACATGTTCCTTCAGTTGTAATAGAATTAGAAAAGCAAGTAGAAGATATAAAAATTGAAAAAAATCAAGTAGTTAAAAGTCAAAAATATGAAGAGGCTGCAAAACTTCGTGATAAAGAAAAACATTTGCTAGAGCAATTAGAAACTGAAAAAGCTAAGTGGGAAGAAGAATCGAAAAACCAACGTTATGTTGTTGGTGAAGATGACGTAGCTGAAGTAATTGCGATGATGACTGGAATACCTGTAAAACGAATAGCGCAAAGCGAAGGCGAACGTTTGTTAAAAATGGGCGATGAGTTAAGCGGAAAAGTGATTGGTCAAGATGAAGCAATTAAAAAATTAGCAAAAGCTGTTCAAAGAAGTCGTTCTGGATTAAAAAATCCAAACAAACCAATTGGCTCATTTATTTTCTTAGGTCCTACTGGAGTTGGAAAAACAGAAATGGTAAAAGTGTTAGCACGCTATTTATTTGACACCGATGATGCCATGATTCGCATAGACATGAGCGAATACATGGAGAAATTTGCCGTGAGTCGTTTGGTTGGAGCGCCTCCAGGATATATTGGTTATGAAGAAGGGGGACAGTTAACCGAAAAAATTAGAAGAAAACCTTATGCGGTAATTCTTTTAGATGAAGTTGAAAAAGCACATCCCGATGTATTTAATATATTGTTACAAGTTTTAGATGAAGGTTTTTTAACAGATAGTTTAGGCAGAAAAATTGATTTTAGAAATACCATTATCATCATGACTTCAAACATTGGAAGTCGCCAATTAAAAGACTTCGGTGCGGGTGTTGGATTTGGAACTCCTAGTAAAGATGCAAACTCACAAAAAGATTCGAAATTAATTATAGAAGCTGCATTGAAGCGTTTCTTCTCGCCAGAGTTTTTAAATAGAATAGATGATGTAATTGTATTTAATTCATTAGAAAAAGAATCTATCAATAAAATTTTGGATATTAATTTAGGTAAATTAATAACTAGAATAGAAGAGTTAGGATTTAAATTTACCATTACCGAGTCTGCTAAATCATTTTTAGCTGAAAAAGGATTTGATGCTGATTTAGGTGCAAGACCATTAGCAAGAACCATTCAAAAATATGTAGAAGATGGAATTGCAGAGCAATTGTTGATTCAACAAACTGGTAATGGAGATATGATAGAAGTAGATTATGACAAAGCCGTAAATGCTGATGAGTTAAAAATTACAACTATCAAAAAGAAGGAGAAAAAGAAAAAAGAAACTCCAGTTGATAAAAAAACGGAAGAATAAATAAAAAACGCAATTCATTAAAATGGGTTGCGTTTTTTGCTTTAAAAATTAATCCACATTTCGTTAAAAACATGTGGGTATTTTATATCCAAAACATGTATTATATTCATTATGTTTGAATGTTATCGGTTTTTATTAATTACAGACAAAAAATAGACGTAATATATTTAAAAGCAGGTAGTTTTAAACCAATAAAAAATGGCAGAAGACAGAATTATACCAATCAACATTGAAGATGAAATGAAAACCGCTTACATTGATTATTCAATGTCGGTTATTGTTAGCCGCGCCTTACCAGATGTGCGCGATGGTTTAAAGCCCGTTCACCGCAGGGTTTTATACGGAATGACAGATTTAGGCTTGGCCGCTAACCGTGCTCATAAAAAATCAGCACGTATTGTGGGTGAAGTTTTAGGTAAATACCATCCACATGGCGATACTTCAGTTTATGATGCCATGGTTCGTATGGCTCAATATTGGAGCATGCGTTATACATTAGTTGATGGTCAAGGTAACTTTGGTTCGGTAGATGGAGATCCACCTGCAGCCATGCGTTATACTGAGGCTCGTTTAAAGAAAATTGCAGAAGAATTATTGAACGATATTGAAAAAGATACCGTTGATTTTCGTCCGAATTTTGATGATAGTTTGCAAGAACCAACTGTTTTGCCTGCTAAGTTTCCAAATCTTTTGGTAAATGGTGCTTCTGGAATTGCAGTGGGAATGGCTACTAACATGGCTCCTCATAATTTAACTGAGGTTATTAATGGTATTATGGAATACATTGATAACAGAGATATAACTATCCCTGAATTAATGAAATTCATTAAAGCACCAGATTTTCCTACAGGTGGAATTATATATGGTTACGAAGGTGTAAAAGATGCCTTTGAAACTGGCCGTGGTAGAATTGTAATGCGTGCCAAAGCAATATTTGAAACTAGTAAAACTGGTAAAGATCAAATTGTTGTAAATGAAATTCCTTATCAAGTAAATAAATCAACGTTAATAAAACAAACTGCTGATTTAGTAAACGATAAAGTAATTGAAGGCATAAGTGATGTGCGCGATGAGAGTGATAGAGATGGAATGCGCATTGTTTTTGATTTAAAACGTGATGCAGTTCCAAATGTTGTTTTAAATAAATTATTTAAATTTACTCAGTTACAAACTTCTTTCAGTGTAAATAATGTTTGTTTGGTAAAAGGTCGTCCTGTTATATTAAACTTAAAAGGATTAATTACTAATTTTGTAGAACATAGACACGAAGTTGTTGTTCGCAGAACACAATATGAATTAGCTGAAGCAGAAAAAAGAGCACATATTTTAGAAGGATTATTAATAGCCTTAGATCATTTAGACCAAGTTATTAAATTAATTCGTGATTCTCAAACTCCCGATGAAGCTAAAAATTGTTTAATTGAAACTTTCACACTTTCATAAATTCAAGCAAAAGCAATTTTAGATATGCGTTTGCAACGTTTAACTGGATTGGAACGTGATAAAATTAAAGCTGAATTTGATGAGTTGATGAAAACCATTGCTCATTTGAATGAAATATTAAATAATGAAGGTATGCGTTACCAAATTATCAAAGACGAATTAATTGACATGCGCGATAAATATGGCGATGAAAGAAGAAGCGTTATTGAAATGGTTGGTAGTGAAATGAGCATGGAAGACTTAATTCCTGATGATGAAGTGGTAATTACTATTTCGCATTTGGGTTATGTAAAACGTACTTCATTAAGTGAATACCGCACACAAGCCAGAGGTGGAAGAGGTAGCAGAGGAGTGGCAAAACGTCAAGAAGATTTTGTAGAACATATATTTATGGCTACAAACCATAATTATTTATTGTTATTTACTGAACAAGGTCGTTGTTTCTGGTTACGTGTATTTGAAATACCTGAAGGTGAAAAAGCAACTAAAGGACGTGCTATTCAAAACTTAATAAACATTCCGGTTGATGATAAAGTAAAAGCATTCCTAAATGTGAAGAGCTTAAGTGATCCTGATTATATCAATCAAATGAATGTAATTATGGTAACCCAACAAGGTACTATTAAAAAAACTACTTTGGAAGCATATAGCCGCCCACGTTTAAATGGTATCAATTCTATGAATGTTCGCGAAGGCGATCAATTGGTAGAAGCTAGGTTAACAAACGGAACTTGCGAAATGGTTATTGCAAGTAGAAATGGTAAAGCCATTCGTTTCAATGAAAGTACAGTTCGCCCTATGGGAAGAAGTGCTACTGGAGTTAGGGCAATTCGTTTAGCTGAAGGTGACGAAGTAGTTGGAATGGTTTCAATTGAAGATCCTAAAGTAACCAACGTATTGGTTGTTTCTGAAAATGGAATGGGTAAACGTAGTGAAGTGGAAGATTATAGAATTACCAACCGTGGTGGTAAAGGTGTAATGGCCATGAATGTTACCGAAAAAACTGGTAAATTAGTAGCAATTAAAGATGTGGATGATACCATGGACGTAATGATTATTAATAAAAGTGGTATTACCATTCGTTTAAGTATGAAAGATTTAAGAGTAATCGGACGTGTTACACAAGGTGTTCGATTAATCAATATTGGAGGTAAGGATGAAATAGCAAGTGTTGCTAAAATAAATTACATACCTGGCGATGATGATGATGATGTAATTGAATTAGATGAAAACGGCAATCCAATTATTGTAGAACAAGTAATTGAATTAGATGAAGATGGAAATCCAATTATCATTGAAGCATTAACCAGCAAATTAATGGATGAAATAGTGGATAGAGCTATGGATGACGCTGAAATAAATCCTATTACTGACGAAGAAGAGGAAGAAGAATCTGAAGAAGATGAAACTCCTCCAGCTGAGTAGTAAATTGTTGTAGTTGGTGAGGACACCAACTACGGACAATTATATAAAACCTTCAAGTTTAAAAGCTTGAAGGTTTTTTTATGTCAAAAAAAAATCCATTATTCGTATATTCATTTTATTAAACATTGCTATGAAAACATCAAGAAAGAATTTTTTAACAACGGGCATCACTGCTTTATTTGCTGGTGCTAGTGTCAATAAATTAATGGCAGAAAATAGCTTTTCTATGCCAAATACTTCCAATATTGATGTGGCTAATAATGATGAAAAATATTGGCAAACCATTCGTCAATTATTTCCATTAACTACCGATTTTATATATTTAAATAATGGAACCATGGGTCCATCGCCTTACCCTGTTATTGAAGC
>CAMCQX010000038.1 GCA_945876985.1 Chitinophaga pinensis | reverse complement strand
CGAACAAAAGAGCTTTGGTTAAAAATAAAATAAAAATTGCTCTCATTCCATAGTAACTGAAACGCTCAAACATTTCTGTAATAAATAGCAAATACAATCCTTTTGGATGTCCGGTAGATGAATTACTCATAGTTTTTAAAATTGATTTTTTAGTTTTTATATGTTTGCAATATATAAATGCATTGATAAAATCCAATTTTTTGTGAAAACAATTTACTAAAATTGCAGCCAATGAAGAAATTAATAATCATTACAAGCCTCATCACAGGATTAACTGGTTTATCATCGTGCGATGTTTTAAATGAAGTAGCAAAGCAACAAGGAATAAAAATACCTACTAACATTCCCACCAATATTCCGTTGTCAAATGAGGAGGTTATTAAAGGATTGAAAAATGCGTTAAATGTAGGAATTGACAGTTCGGTTTTTTCATTAAGTAAAGTAAATGGTTATTTGGGAAATGAATTAGTAAAATTAGCATTACCACCAGAAGCTCAACCAATAATTAATAATATTTCGAAAATTCCTGGTGGACAAAAACTATTAAATGATGCTATTTTAGCTATCAATAAAGCTGCTGAAGATGCCGCTCCACAGGCTAAAACAATATTTGTAAATGCCATTACCAATATGAGTATTCAAGATGGTTTCAATATATTAAAAGGACAACCCAATGCTGCTACTACATTTTTGAAAAATGGAACTTATACCCAATTAACGAATCCCTTTGCTCCTAAAATAAAAACTTCATTGAGCAAACCATTAGTGATGGGTTATTCGGCAGAAAAGGCCTATCAAACTTTAATAGATGGATATAATTTAGCATCATTAAATGGCATGTTATTTCCTGTAGTTAAGCAGAATTCGTTGGCCACTTATACCACTCAAAAGGCCTTAGATGGATTGTTTTTAAAATTGGAACAAGAAGAAAAATTGATTCGTCAAGATCCAATGCACCAAGTTACAGATATTTTGAAAAGAGTATTTGGTGCTAAATAATAATTTATTATTTAATAATTGGAATATATTCATAAACAACTTGAAAAGCTGTTTTTGATAATTCAGCAGAAACTTGTCCAATTAACAAATCAACTTTTTGAGGAGTTGGATCACAAATTGAATATTTTCTACCATTAAATTCTATTGGTTTACCTTCAGGTTTTTCAAATTGCACCGCAATAGTGATATGTGTAGGATATAAAACTGCTATCATTGGTAAGTTATATATTTCCTTTACCAAATAAAAAAACAATGATGCCCTGTCATCGCAATCACTGTGTTCAAATAATAAAGTTTGCTCTGGTGACATGCGTTTTTCTTTACCAAAATTATCTTGGTCGTTTTCATATAAAAATGCATAACGAGTAAAATGCATTAAATAATCAATTCCATCTTTTTGTGATAAATTTTGAATATTTATTTTCAAAAAAGGAATCAAAGAACTGTAAGTTTCTTTACTTAATGGAATATTGAAATATGATTCAAAATCAACAACAGGATAATTTTTAAAAATCTGCTGAACTTGGTCGTTTAATTTAACTTTAAAATGGTAGGTTTTTTCTTTGTATGTAAAACTTAAGTCCTTTTCACTGTATGTATTTGGAGTAAAGTTAGGCATTTGGGTTACTTTATATGAAAAAGGTTTTTGTGCCTCTGTAATTAAAATATCAATTGGATGTAGTTTTTCCTTTTCAAAATTTATCACTTTAAAATCATGATAGTTTAGGCAAATATATTGCTTATTTTCAAGTATGAAATAAGGAATATCATATACATTTTCATCGCTTCTGATGTATAATAATGGCTTACCTTTATCAAAAATAAGTTTTGTATCGTAACCTGATTTCGACATAAAAAACCATTTGTAAAAAGTATAAGTATTATAATTATCTTTTTTAGGGCAAATTTGATTGGCAGTTTTACGTACTAATTGATAAAAAATCCAATCATTTAAATTCAATTTAGTTTTGTATGCTAGCAAATTAACTACGATTGTACTAGATTCTAAATCATTAATTTGATTGTATAAAACAGTAATATTTTCTTCGTTAATTTTTGTTTTATAATCTATTTTTTTAATCAAGTTGTTTGCTAAGCAAACTGTATCACCATAAAATTCTACGCACAAATTTCCCCTGTTTTCTTGTGAGAAAACATCCTTTGGTAAAATGCTAAAACAAAGGAATAGGAATGCTATGTAATAATATTTTTTCAATGCTGATTATCAGTTCACCACAAATATAAGAATAAATTAACAATTACATAACATTAGATATTGATTTTTTACAGTTTTTATTATTTATGATTTAATTTACAAGAAATTACTAAATATCACTTTTAAAAATATTGAAATATTACTTTAAAATAAATATAAAATTTTCAATTTCAATTAGTAATGAAACAAATGATAAATGGAATATAAAATACAAACAAAAAACAAAATCTAAAACACTATATTCGCATGGAATGGAAAACATACGCAACTTTTGTATTATAGCTCATATTGATCACGGAAAGAGCACATTAGCAGATAGACTTTTAGAATATACGCAAACTACAAGTAAAAGAGAAATGCAAGCTCAACTACTTGATAACATGGATTTGGAGCGTGAAAGAGGAATTACCATAAAAAGTCATGCTATTCAAATGAAGTATGAACTAAATGGTCAGAAATATATTTTAAATTTAATAGATACTCCTGGACACGTAGATTTTAGCTATGAGGTTTCTCGTTCTATTGCTGCTTGCGATGGCGCATTATTAATTGTTGATTCTAGTCAAGGTATACAAGCTCAAACTATTTCAAATTTATATTTAGCCATTGACCAAGGTTTAGAAATTATTCCTATTTTAAATAAAATAGATTTACCAAGCTCCATGCCTGAGGAAGTTAGCGACCAAATTATTGATTTAATTGGTTGTGATTATACCGATATTTTAAGAGCAAGTGGTAAAACTGGACAAGGTGTTTTAGAAATTTTAAAAGCTGTGATTGAGAGAGTTCCACCTCCAAAAGGAAATGTTACCGCTCCTTTAAAAGCATTAATTTTTGATTCCGTTTTTAATTCATTTCGTGGAATTATAGCGTATTTCAGAATTATAGATGGCGTGATAAAAAAAGGCGATAAAGTTAAATTTATGGCTACTGGTAAAGAATATTTTGCTGACGAAGTGGGCGTTTTAGGTCTTGAAATGGAACCAAGAAGTGAGGTAAAAGCGGGAGATGTTGGTTATATTATTTCAGGAATAAAAGAAGCAAGAGAAGTAAAAGTTGGTGATACTTTGACTACTGTGGTTAATCCAACTGCCGATATTATCAATGGTTTTGAAGATGTAAAACCAATGGTTTTTGCTGGAATTTATCCGGTAGATACAGACGATTTTGAAGAGTTACGTGAAAGCATGTACAAGTTACAATTAAACGATGCTTCATTGACATTTGAACCTGAAAGTTCAGCTGCTTTAGGCTTTGGTTTTCGTTGTGGATTCCTTGGAATGCTGCACATGGAAATTATTCAAGAGCGATTGGAGCGTGAATTTAAAATGACTGTTATTACAACTGTTCCAAACGTAAGTTACCATGCTTACACAAAAAAAATGGATTTAATTGTAGTCAACAATCCAAGCGATTTACCCGATCCAAACCATATTGAATACATTGAAGAACCATTTATAGCAGCCACCATTATTAGCAGTGCGGAGTTTGTTGGACCAATTATGGGTTTGTGTTTAGGAAAACGTGGCATGTTAAAAAGCCAGGTTTACTTAACTATGGATAGAGTTGAAATGAAATTTGACATGCCATTAGCAGAAGTAGTTTTCGACTTTTTTGATAAATTAAAAACCATTTCTAAAGGTTATGCTTCCTTCGATTATCATCCAATTGGCTATGTTCAAAGTGATTTAGTGAAATTAGATATTTTATTAGCTAAGGACAATGTGGATGCGCTTTCGGCAATTATTCACAGAGACAGAGCTTATGATTGGGGTAAAAAAATATGTGAAAAATTAAAAGAATTAATTCCTCGCCATCAATTTGAAATACCTGTGCAAGCTAGTATTGGCGCTAAAGTTATTGCTCGTGAAACCATTAAAGCATTGAGAAAAGATGTTACTGCAAAATGTTATGGTGGCGATATTTCACGTAAACGTAAATTATTAGAAAAACAAAAAGAAGGTAAAAAACGCATGCGTCAAGTAGGAAACGTAGAAATTCCACAGTCGGCATTCATGGCAGTTTTAAAAATTGACTAGATAATTAGTTGATAGTTGTCTGTTGATGGTTGATAGACGATAACTTATATATTGAATTCCTTTTACTATCAACTGACAACAATCAACTGACAACTAAAAATGGTAAAAACAAATTTTATAGATTGGGGCTTAATTGATTACCAAATAGCTTGGGATCAACAAGAGGCAATTTTAAAACAAAAAGTTGACACCAAATTAGCTGAACGCGAATTACCTATTGAATCAAAATCGGTATTAAGTAATGAACTTATTTTTTGTCAGCATCCTCATGTTTATACATTAGGAAAAAGCGGTTCATTAGATAATTTATTGCTCAATGAAGCAGATTTACATAAAGCTGAAGCCACATTTTACAAAATAAATCGTGGTGGAGACATTACCTATCATGGACCTGGACAACTCGTGGCCTACCCTATTTTAGATTTAGAACAATTTTTTACTGACATTCATAAATACCTTCGGTTTTTGGAAGAAGCCGTGATTAACACCATTGCTCACTATGGAATTAAAGGAGAAAGATATGAAGGTTATACTGGAGTATGGATTGATGCTGACAATGCTTCTGCACGAAAAATTTGTGCCATGGGAGTTCGTTGTAGTCGTTGGGTTACCATGCACGGATTGGCTTTAAATGTAAATACCAATTTAGCTTATTTTAAGAATATAATCCCTTGTGGAATTGACGATAAAGCTGTTACAAGCATTGCCAATGAAATTGGCTATGAAGTAGATTTTAAAGAGGTGAGCAACATTTTAAAAATTGAAATTGCCAAGCAATTTAAAATGGAAGTTATTAATTAACAAAAACATTTTTTATGTTTTCTTTAATTATTTTCTCATTGTGATATTCGTTAATAAAACTAGTTCCATTTTTTCCTAATTTTATTAATTCATCGTAGCTTGTTAGCAACAAATTCTTTATTGATTCAACATCTTCATCATCGCCATTTATGTCGTAAAGCAAACCAAATTTCCCATTGTTTATTTGTTCTCTGAAACCTACAATATTTGAAGCAATAATTGGCAATCCAATATGTGCACACTCAATTCCAACAAGCGGATATCCTTCATATTTACTAGGAAAAATGGCTATATCAAACATTGGATAAACTGTTTCTGGATTCTTTGTAGCCCCTAAATAGGTAAGATTTGTTAAACTTTTTATTTTAGTTTCAAGGCCCGAATACATATTACCTTCTCCTACCATAACAAAATGAAAATCATCGTTTGTTTTCATTGAATCAGCCAATTTAACAAAAATATCAGGTCTCTTTTGCCATTCAAACCTCCCTATAAACCCTATAATTTTCTTTTTAGTGTCAATTTTGTTTTTCGTTAACAATTCATTCCTAGTATACTTCATATTAGAAAAACCATCATAATTAATCATATTATAAACCACATCAATTTTTTCAGGTTTTTCATTGTATTTTTGAATTAAAACATCTTTCCAAAAATGACTTGTTACAATTCTTCTGTCTATATTATTTTGATATTGGTATGCGGCTTCAAACCATCCATTATCGTCATAATCTTCACAATGTAATAAATCGTAAATAATGGTGTTTGGAAATTTCTTTTTGATAAGAGGACTTAAAATATATAAATATGGGTTACTCATATTTAAAATTATTTTAGGTTTTTCCTGTTTAATAATTTCCCATAAAGCTACCAACCTAGGAAATGGACCATGAGCAATTTCATCTAAAATATATTGGCTATCTGCGGTCTTTCCAAAACGTTTAAATAATATTCCAGCATCTCCGTAACCATGGGCTGCTGTGTCAATAATTTTAAAATCTTGAAGTTTCAGCTCTTTTAAAAAATCCAATAAAATATTTTCAGCTCCTCCAATATGCCACCAAAAATGGGTGCACAATACTGTGTTATTTAAATCATTACAAATAGGATTTTTATTATCAAAGTCTAAGCTAAATCCTTCAATAAAACCTGCCATTTTATGAGCTTTTGAGAAGCGATTTATTGGATTCGACTTTTTAATAATATATTTATTCGGCCATACTATAAATAAAAGGGCATCAATAATGTTTAAATTTGAAAAATTTCTTTTCAATAATTTATTCATAAAAACACGAAAAAAATTATTTATAGTCGATTTATTTTCAGTAAATTTTTTGTTATAATTATCATAGTTTTTTTGTGATTTTTTAATTCCAAAAACACTTTTCCAATTATTTCTCTAAGCCATTAATGTTGTAATTGTTCCTTCTTCTTCACTTCTTGTTACTAAAGATTTTACGTTTTGTCTATAATTAAAAGTTACTTTTTTTGAGGGCACTCCATAATAACCTTTTCCAATTGCTCTTTGCCAAAAATCCCAATCTTCATAATGATTAATTCCATTCACTAAATTATATGTTTTTTGACCCTTCAATTTATTCCAGACAGTTCTTTTAACAGGAGATGTAATTACCAAATAATTTTGCAAAAACAAGTTTTTTGCATTGTAATTTGGAGCAATATCTGTTTGATTTTTATATCCAAATTTTCTAACACTTGGATACACCCATGATGCATTGGGGTATGCTAAAAATGTTAGGTAAGAAAGCTTCAAAAAGTCTCTATCAATTACATCATCACTATCTAAGCAAACAATAAATTCACCAATGGCATTTTTTGCTGCAATATTTCTACTTTCTGCAGCCCATTTATTTACTTTGTTTACAATAATTTGCAGTTTTAATTTTTTATAGGTACCAATAGAAGATAATTTATCAATTATATTGTTAGTATTTTCATCGGTTGAGCAATCATTTACAATAATTACTTCTAATTTTGTTAAATCGAAATCTTGCTCATTAATTGAATCAAGTGTTTCAAACAAAAAATCTCCAGCATTATATACAGGAATTATAAAGCTAAAAAGGATTTTATTTGAATTTATGTTATAATTGTTTAAGTTCATATTTTTTCGAAACTCTCGTTAAATTTTTATTGTAAAACGGATCGTTCTTTATAAGTGAAGCCCATTTCGATTGGAAGTATTTCTTCTCTATTAATTGTTTAGTAATAGAGGTTTGACTTAGTATTGGGTTTCCTCTAGTCAAACATTCATGATGATACATTTTTACCCAAGGCACATATACATTATTTAAGCCATTGGTGAATAACTTACAACACAAATCAATATCATTACAATCAACAGCTAAATTTTCATCAAAGCCACCAACTTTAATAAATTTATCTTTTTTAATCATCATACATGCTCCAGTAATAGCACTATAGTTAGTTAAGCAGTTTGTATTATTAAAATATCCAGCCGTATCTTTATGAGCACCAGAATATATATGTGCACCAGTTTCATCAAGTGAAAGAACAATTCCTGCATGTTGAATTGTATCATTAGGATAAAGTAATTTAGGTCCAACAGCACCTACATTATCAAGTTGAGCTATTCGCAATAATTCTTTAATTAAATTTTCTGAAATTAACTTCGTATCATTATTTAAAAACAATAGGTATTCTCCTTCAGCATAACCAACAGCTCTGTTATTTAAAATAGAATAATTAAAAGGAATATCTTCAGTATAACACTTAATTTTATTGGGATAATTAAATTCAAATTGAGCAACGGTACTAAAAAAACTCTTTTCAATACTTCCATTATCAATAATTATAATTTCAAAGTTTTTATGCGTTGATAATTGTAAAATAGATTGAATACAAATACTAAGAATATCGGCTTTATTTTTTGATGGAATAATAATTGAAACTAATGGGTTTTTTATATTGAAAACTGGTTCAAAACAACCTAATGAAGCTTCAGAAATCCTTGCATAAGAATTAGTAAATATACTGTTTAAAAAAATATTTAATTCAACATGATTTTCATGTATTTTATCTATAGTAATCTCGTCATCAAATTGATGATAAATTACTTTTGAAATATGTGATATACTTTTTGCTTTATAAGTATAATTTAAAACCATACTATACATATTTGTATAGTTATTAATATTTACGCTTTCAAAAAGTAGTTTTGAAATTACAAAAAATTCACCAATATAGTTTCTTGATAATATTGTATGAGGGCTCCAATCAGGTTTAAAATAGGGATTATTTGATTCAATTGGATTCAAAATACTATAAAAATCATTGTCGGAATAAATGAAATCTGGTAAATTACTTTTATTAATTTCATTAACTAATTCATACAAACAATCTTCCCTTAAAATACAATTTAAGTTTGTAAATAATCCGTATTCACAAATTAACTCTGGCTTTGTTCCTTTAACATGAATTGAATACCTCACATCATTTTTGATAATATTTTTTAGAGTATAAACAATTTTCTTAGCACTTCCTTCATAAATAAAATGTACAAAAAAATGACTATAAACTTGTTTTTCAATTGAATTTAAAAATGAATTTAAATATTCAAAATTATCATTGTCAACAATAACAAAAATTTGAAAATGTGGATTAGTTTTAAAATTCAAAATATTTAGAAACTTCGACTCCAAATCACTTTCTCTTGGAAAATTTTTTTCTTTATAAACATTATAGTTTACACTTTCAAATCCCTTTCCCAAACCAATCATTAAATTTACCTTACCAAATAATAATAAAAATAATTGTTTTAAAAATTTTGACATTAAAAACAAACCTGGCTTTGAAGTGAGGAACCTAATTCTTTGAAAAAATTTAAAATTATTACTTTTTAAATAACTTTCACTAGTTAAAACAAGTTTTGTTTTTGTAAAAAATAAATATATTTTCCAATAAGAGCTATTTTCAATTTCCTTGATTCTAACTTCATATTTTTTAACAGCATTTAATAAGGCTATGTACTCAGTTTTTTGCAAACTATTTTTAGGAAGTATCTGCTTGTGTTTCATAATTTAAAATAATTCCCTATATAATTTACCCACTTCATCAATTTCACCTATAAATTCAATTGTTCCATTATTAACAAGTATACCTTTGCTACAAATAGTTTTAGCTTCTTGTAAACTATGTGAAACAAAAATTATGGTTGCACCATTTTTTTTTATTTCCTCAATTTTCTTCAAACATTTAATCTGAAATCCTGCATCGCCAACAGCAAGTACTTCATCAATCAATAAAATATCTGGTTGTTTAATGATAGCAATACTAAATGCCAATCTTGTCATCATTCCTGTACTATATCTCTTAACTTGTAAATTAATGTCATCACCTAATTCCGAAAATTCAATAATTTCAGGAATTAAATTATTCGCTTCTTTCTTTGAAATGCCCATTAAAGCACAAACTAATCTAATGTTTTCAATACCTGTAAGTTCATATTCCAAACCTACTCCTAAACCTAGGAGCGGAGAAACTTTTCCAT